>JBGPHB010000238.1:0-6756 GCA_041484155.1 Bryobacteraceae bacterium | reverse complement strand
TCGCTGGTTGCGGATGGGTTTCTGGGCGCGGGATTCTTAGTCCCGCTCCTGGAGTTTCTACATTTGTGAATCAGAACCCCGCCCTAAGGGCTTGCGGAGTCGATTTCCTGGCGAGGATCGAGGGCGATGGCACTGGATCGCCGTCCCGCTCCGCTGGTGATCGGAGGAGCTACAATAACTCCGCCGCGCTGAAGAAGAACGGAATCTCAACCGCCGCCGTCTCCGGCGCATCCGACCCATGCACGCAATTGCGCTCGATGCTCTGCGCGAAGCGCTTGCGAATGGTGCCCTCGGCTGCGTTCGCCGGATTCGTCGCACCCATGGTGTCGCGCCACTTTTTGATCGCTTCGGGTGCTTCGAGCACCATCACGACCACAGGACCTTCGGTCATGAACTTGACCAGCGAAGAATAGAACGGGCGCTCCCGGTGCACCGCGTAGAAGCCCTCGGCCTCTAGCAGGCTGAGGCGTCTCATCTTCATGCCGGCTACACGGAAGCCGGCTTTCTGAATGATGGCGATGATTTCGCCGGTTTGTCCGGCGGCTACTGCGTCTGGTTTGATGATTGCGAAGGTTCGTTCCATGATTATTTGATGCAGGCCAGGGCCTGCGTTACTTCTCCGATTTCGGCAGGAGTGGCGCACACGGTAATACCGGCGGCCTTCATCGCGGAGATCTTATCCTCGGCCTTGCCGCTGCCGCCTGAAATGATCGCGCCGGCGTGACCCATGCGGCGGCCTGGAGGCGCTGTCTGGCCCGCGATGAAACCGATCACGGGCTTTTTCACGTTCGCTCTGATATAACTGGCCGCGGCTTCTTCGGCATTCCCGCCGATTTCCCCGATCATCACGATCGCATGTGTGTCGGGATCGGCGTTGAATAACTGAATCGCGTCCGTGAAACTAGTGCCGATGATCGGATCGCCGCCGATCCCGATGCAGGTCGATTGGCCGATGCCCAGCTTAGTCAACTGGCCCACCGCTTCATACGTCAGCGTGCCCGATCGCGAAACCACTCCAACATGCCCCTGCAAATGGATGTGACCTGGCATGATGCCGATCTTGCATTTGCCGGGTGAGATCACGCCCGGGCAGTTCGGCCCGATCAGGCGCGTCGCTTTGTGGGCATTGAGAAACGCCCAGGCGCGAATCATGTCATGGATGGGGATGCCCTCGGTGATGCAGATCACCAGGGCGATGCCTGCGTCGGCCGCTTCCATGATCGCGTCGGCGGCGAACGGCGGGGGCACGAAGATCACCGAAGCATTGGCGCCAGTGGCTTGGACTCCTTCAGTCACCGTGTTGAACACCGGCAACTCGAGGTGCTTTTGCCCGCCTTTGCCGGGCGTAACACCACCCACCACGGTGGTTCCGTAGGCGATCGACTGCTGAGTATGGAACGTCGCCTCCTTGCCAGTGAAACCCTGTACCAGTACGCGAGTGTTTTCGTTTACAAGGACGCTCACCTCGCCGCCCCCACGACCTTCTCCGCGGCGTCGCGCATTCCTTCGGCCACTGTGAAATTGAATCCGGAGTCCATCAGAATCTTGCGCCCCAATTCGACGTTGGTTCCCTCCATGCGCACCACGATCGGAACTTTCACCGCCAACTCGCGCACGGCGGCCACTACGCCGGTGGCGAGCGTATCGCAACGCAGGATGCCGCCGAAGATGTTGATCAAGACCGCCTTCACCGCTTTGTCCGAAAGCAGGATGCGGAAGGCATTGCGAACCTGCTCGGCAGTAGCGCCGCCGCCGACGTCCAGGAAGTTCGCGGGACTGCCGCCGGCGTATTTGATGATATCCATGGTTGCCATGGCGAGCCCGGCCCCGTTCACCATGCACGCCACGTTGCCGTCGAGTTTGATGTAGTTCAATCCGAACTTCGAAGCTTCGACTTCGAGCGGATCCTCTTCGTTCAGATCGCGCAGTTCCTGCAAGTCCGAGTGGCGAAACAGCGCATTGTCGTCAATCGTGATTTTGGCGTCCAGCGCGTAGACCTTCCCGTCTTTCGTAAGGATGAAAGGGTTAATCTCCGCCAGCGAGGCGTCCAATTCATCGTTGGCGCGCGCCAGTGCCATCATCGCCGCCGCGGCGAGGCTTGCGGAGGCGCCGCTGATCCCGATTCCGAACGTGAGCTTGCGAGCCTGAAACGGCGTAAGGCCGCGGGGTCCGATCTTCTCCTTCAGGATGCGCTCCGGCGTCTTGGCAGCGACCTCTTCGATCTCTACGCCGCCATCGGCCGATGCCATGAAAACGTTTCTGCCCTGCGCGCGGTCGAGTACGATGCCCAGGTAAAACTCGCGCTCGATGGGCAGCGCCTCTTCGATCAGCAGGCGCTGAACCACGCGGCCCTCGGGTCCGGTTTGGTGCGTGACGAGCGTCATGCCGAGCATTTTCTCGGCGATGGATCGAGCCTCATCGGCGTGCTTGGCGACTTTAACGCCCCCGCCTTTGCCGCGCCCCCCGGCGTGGATCTGCGCTTTCACGACTACGTGGCCGCCGAGATTCTTCGCGGCGGTCTCCGCCTCATCCACCGTGCGCGCCACCTCGCCTCTGGGCACAGGAACAGCGCGCCGGGCCAAGAGAGCCTTGGCCTGATATTCGTGAATCTTCATGGAGGTGTAAGCTGAAGAATCTCCACTATAACATCCTGAATGTCGCTCCTGCCTTTTATCCATCGAGTGTCGAGCGGCGAGAGTCTTTCGGCCGAAGACGCGCATCAAGCCATGAGCGTGCTGCTCGAGGGTGGTGCGAGCGAGGCGCTCATCGCCGCGTTCTTGGTGGCGCTGCGGATGAAGGGAGAGACCGCGGCGGAACTGGCTGGGTTCGCCCGCGCGATGCGCGAACGCGTGATCTTCGTGGACGCCGGGGAAGATGTGATCGACACCTGCGGCACGGGCGGCGACGGCGCGGGCACGTTCAACATTTCCACGATCGCCGCGCTGGTGTTAGCGGGCGCCGGAGCACGCGTCGCCAAGCACGGCAACCGATCGATTTCGAGCCAGACGGGCAGCGCGGACGTGCTGGAGGCGCTGGGGGTACGGGCCGCGATGACACCCGAAGAGGCGGCGCGCGCGGTGCGCGAAATTGGTCTCGGCTTCTTGTTTGCGCCGAATCTGCATCCGGCGATGAAGCACGCGCAGCCGGTTCGTCGCGAGCTGAAGATGCGTACGGTCTTCAATTTGTTGGGCCCCCTGGCGAATCCGGCGCGGGCGCGGACGCAATTGATCGGTGCGCCGTCGCTCACAGCCGCGCGGCTGATGGCCGAGGCTCTGGCGCAACTCGGGACCGGTCACGCGTTTGTCGTCCACGGCTGCGGGCTGGACGAAATCAGCACCACGGGCCCTACGGATGTTTACGAGGTCTGGACCGGCCGTGTCGAAGAACACCTCTGGATGCCCGCCGATTTTGGAGTGCCCACGGCGACGCTCGACGTGCTTGCGGGCGGCGATCCGGCGCGCAACGCGCAAATCGCGCGGGAGGTTCTCGGTGGTGTGCGCGGACCACACCGCGACATTGTCCTGGTCAACGCGGCAGCAGGGCTGGTGGCTGCTGGTTTGTCAACGGATCTACACCTGGCGATGACTACGGCGGCCCACTCGATCGATTCCGGAGCTGCGGCGCATCGCTTGACCCAGCTCCAGAAAAACTTTCCCGTTGTTTGACCGTGTCCGGCGCGACGGCCCGTGGGGCAGCCAGTCATGGCGGCGAGCCGGCCTCCAGGCCGGCTTTCTTGTCCCGACGCGGCAGAAAAAAGCCGGCACGAAAGCCGGCTTGCCGGCAAGATTGCCCGCCCCACCTGTTGCAGCGATGTCTCCTACCGTTCGGGTCAATTGATTGCGGCTATGCTGCTCTGCGGGGCAGCTTGCAAAGCCGCGCGGTGGTTGCTAACCTGCTAACCGCCGCAACCCCGCCCTGACGGGCGGGGCTTTGTCGTGCGTTTACAACACCCCGCAAGCCCTGCCCGTCAGGGCGGGGTTCAGCTGAGAAATGTAGAGACTCCAGGCGGCAGTTGCTAACCGCCGCTCCAGGCGGGTTTCGCAACCCGCCGCAGGATACCATCCTGCCCCACGAGTGCACTTAAGGTGATATGCTGTTCGGCTTATTGTTTCGGGATGCTCATCTGATCTACGGCGAAATCGACAGCGGTCTCCACGGCCGGAGTTCCTCCACGCTGGATTCCCACCGTCACATATCCTGAAGCGGAACTCTTGTAAAGCTGGTCGATCTGGTACCAACCTCCAGGTCGCACCGGAAAGCCGCACGGTTTGTCGACGAACAGAAGGTCGCCCGCTGTATCGTGCGCATCGCAGTTGACGTGTTGGGACGTTTCCGGATCAAATACCTCCACCTGAAAGCGGTACCCTTTGGGGCCGGATCGGTCCGGAACAATGAACACCGAATAATACAGATTAGATAACTGAGCGGATGCGCCGTTTATATTCAGATTCTTGATCGCCCATCCATTGATATTTGTGGTCACCGCCTGACCCGGGTAATTGTTTTCGTTCATGTATGCGCTAGAGTACGAATCGCTGACGTGGCAGTAGCCGTTAGGCTGGATGCCGCAGTTGCTGTTGCTCGAAACATAGAACACAGTTTGCTCCGCGAGCAGGTCGCGGTAAAATCCGAACTCCATACCGCCGGCGTCGCAACGTTGCTGATGGAAATAGGCCGTCTCATACAGAACTCCGGCGCCGCTCACCTTTCCGCCGAAAGTCGCTCGCATCTGAAGCCCGGTGTTGGGACGCACCGGGCTGACGAAGTATTCGCTGGGTATGGTGCTCTTGGGCTTGCCGCTCAGCCGGCTTCCTGAGAAGTCATACCAAAAGGGCGGCACTTCGGGCGCGCCCGCGGGAATCGAACAGACGCCACTGAGAAGTCCGGGATCGTTACGGGGAGCGCTCGGCTCGTAAAAGTGATGGGGAAGCGTTACCCTGTTTGCCGATGAGTCGATCTCCGTTTTTTCCGTTCCGCTGTATCTGAAATACTCCGGCGCCGTGGAGGAGGCCATGATTGGCGTCCAGGCCGGTGCTCTGATGTTGATTGCGGCGAGAGCGGACCAGGTGCCGGCCGCTCGCCAGCCGCTGTCGCCGGCTTCCGCCCATACTGTCTTGGCACCCGCAAAGTTTGGTTGGAAGGTGATCGCAAGCTTCAGTGTGAGCCCCTGCGCGTCCGAGAAGGAAGAGCGCCGGAGATCGATCGAGCACTGGTTGTTCCCCAAGACCGCGGTTGTGCCAATCTCACCGGACGATGCCCACCCATCGCCGGCATCGTTTTGAAGGGCCACCATCTTTCGTTGAGGATAATAGCGGCTATAGCAGGACCGGCTCGTGCTGAACGTCGCATTGACGACCATTGCGATGGACCGCGGAATCTTTCCAGGCGGCAGCGAAACCGTGAATACCTGATTGGCCCCGCGTCCGCTGGATGGCGAAACGGAAAGGATGGGAGACTCTTCACCCCAACCGACCATTGCGGTTGCAAAAGTCAGAAAGGCAAGTTTGCCCATCAGAAAATCAGCTTCAAGCCGAATTGAATCTGCCTGGGCGTCGTCGCCAAGGTCGTGATCAATCCTGCGGACGGGCTGATGGAGTAGACCGGCGCAGCCGCGGATCCGGTATTCGTAAATGAAGTTTGATTGGGCGAGCCCAAGTTCGTCCGGTCGAGCAAGTTGAACAGTTCCGTCCGGAACTGTAGGCTGATCCGCTCGGTTACCGGAATGTTCTTCAGGATCGAGAGATCCACATTGGCCAAACCGGGACCACGGAAAACGCCTCGTCCTAAATTCCCATACGTGCCATACGCCGGCGGAGTAAAAGCATTCGGATTGAACCACTGGTTCGGGTCCCCGATCACCACGGGACCTGTGAAGGACGGGTTCAACGAAGGCCGATCCGGATTTCTCGTGTCGCCGTCTCCTGACCGGTTCAAACCGATCTGCGGCGTGAACGGGAACCCGCTCAGCAGCGTCGTGATCTCGTTTAACTGCCAGCCGCCGATCACTCTGTTTGCCGCGCCGCCAGCGTTAGTCATCCAGCGCTCGCCCGTGCCAAACGGCAACTCAAAGTGGGCCGACAGACTAACCTGATGAGTTACGTTCAACGCAGAAGGCCCCCAGTCCCGATGCAGATCGTTCCGATCCAATACCATTTGCGCCTGATTCTGAGCCTGCGCGCCGGTCAGCCCGGAATTTACATCCAGGTTTTTCGACCACGTGTAGTTGGCCCGAAATTGTAGACCCTGACTGAGGCGGTGCGTTACGTCCACTTGCAGCGAGTTGTAGCTGCTGTTGCCCTCGGTATTCCAGAAGAACCCGCCGGACAGGTACTGATTTGGACGGAGTGCCACGGGAATGTACCGGGCTCCTTGAGGCACGGTCGATCTGGTAGCAGCCGCCGTGCTGATGCCGCCCGCCAGGCAGCCGCCCGCGCTGGAGCAAATCTGCGATGGAATGCTGTTGAGATCGACGCTGAGCAGGCCGTGGTATCCGAACGAGCCGACATAGGCCACGCGAAGCGCCGTGTTCCGGTCAAGCTTTTGCTCCACGGTGAAATTCCATTCCTCGACCGTGGGAGTCTTGGCGTCGGCCTGAACTCCCTGCGGTGCAAAGGTGGCGCACGGCGTTGGAACACCGGGACCGCAAGTGGGTGGTGGCGGCGTGTTGGGGGCCATCGGCACAACCGATGGCAACGAACCTGTAAACGTGAGTGAACCGTTATAAGGAGGAAGCGAGTTCAGCAGGAAAGAGAGATC
>JBGPHB010000237.1:0-6765 GCA_041484155.1 Bryobacteraceae bacterium | reverse complement strand
CGAAATACAAAGAGCATTGCCATGGTCCGAACCGGTGGCAGTCGGTTCCCGTGATCGAAGAGTTGAAACCTCAGGCTCGGGCGGCGGGGCTGTGGAACCTGTTTCTGCCGGCCAGCGAGCATGGGGCAGGGCTGACCAACCTGGAGTACGCGCCGCTGTGCGAAATCATGGGACGCTCGTCCTGGGGGCCGGAAGTATTCAACTGCTCGGCTCCGGACACCGGAAACATGGAAGTGCTTGAGCGGTATGGGTCGCCCGAGTTGAAAGAACGCTGGCTCAAGCCGCTGCTCGCGGGCGAGATCCGGTCGTGCTTCGCGATGACCGAGCCCCGGGTTGCTTCCTCCGATGCCACCAATATTGAATCCAGTATCGTTCGTGATGGCGATCATTACGTCGTCAATGGCCTCAAGTGGTGGAGTTCCGGCGCGGGCGATCCTCGCTGCAAAGTTTCGATTTTCATGGGCAAGACCGACCCAGCGGCGCCCAAACACAAGCAGCAATCCATGATCGTGGTGCCGATGGACGCGCCGGGAGTCAAGATACAGCGCTTGCTTTCAGTCTTCGGCTACGATCATGCGCCGCACGGACATGGCGAGGTTCTATTTGAAAACGTTCGGGTGCCGGTGGGAAATATTCTGCTGGGCGAAGGACGAGGATTCGAAATCGCGCAAGGGCGGCTGGGGCCAGGACGGATTCATCACTGCATGAGGCTGATCGGCGTCGCGGAGAGGGCGCTGGAGACGATGTGCCAGAGGGTGCGCTCGCGCGTTGCATTTGGCCGGACCCTGGCCGAACAGGGCACGATTCGCGCCGACATCGCGGTTTCCAGGATGGAGATCGAGCAGGCGCGGCTGCTGACGCTCAAGGCGGCTTACATGATGGACACGGTGGGGAACAAAGTCGCCCGGTCGGAGATCGCGATGATCAAAGTGGTCGCACCGAACGTCGCGTTGCGGGTTCTCGACCGCGCCATTCAGGCCCATGGCGGCGGCGGTGTTTCGTCGGATTTCGACCTCGCCTCGGCCTGGGCGAGCTCACGTACGCTGCGGCTGGCCGACGGTCCGGACGAAGTACATCGCGAGGCGGTTGCGAAGTACGAGCTCGCGAAGGCGCAATAGTCTATGGACCTGAGTCTCACCCCGCAAGAAACCACGTTTCGCGACGAGTTGCGGGCGTGGCTCACCGCCAACGTCCCCTCCGATTGGGAAACGCATCGCTTGAAAGACAGCATGGAGGACCGTTTCCATTTCCTGCGGGTGTGGCAGAAGCGCGTCTACCAGGCGGGCTGGGCGGGTGTGTCCTGGCCCAAGGAATATGGCGGCCGCGGCGCGAGCCTGATGGAACAGGTGATCTTCACCGGCGAAATGGCGAACGCTGGCGCTCCTCCGCTGGCAAACGTTCTCGGGCTGGCGCTGATTGGTCCGACCATCATCGCTTACGGTACTGAGGCGCAGAAGAAACGGTATCTTGCCAACATACTCAGCGGCGACGAGATCTGGTGCCAGGGTTTTTCAGAGCCGAATGCGGGGTCGGATCTGGCGGGCCTGCGCACGGAAGCGAAATTGGATGGCGACCACTTCGTGGTGAATGGGCAGAAAGTTTGGAACAGCTACGGCTGGGCGGCGAATTGGTGCGCGCTGGTAACGCGTAGCGACCCGGATTCGCAGAAGCATAAGGGCCTGACGTATCTTCTGGTGGACATGAAGAGTCCCGGCGTTGAAGTTCGGCCGCTGCGGCAGTTGACCGGTGAGTCGGAATTCACGGAGCTGTTTTTCCGCGACGTCCGCGTGCCCAAAGAGAACGTCCTGGGCGCGGTGGGAGACGGCTGGAATGTCGCCCTGGGAACGCTTGCTCATGAGCGCGCGACGCTGGGCGTATCCGCGCAAATCGCTATGCGGCGGCAGCTTGACCGGCTGGTCGAATTGTCGCGCCTGATGCGGCGGGCCCAGGATCCTCTGGTGCGCCAGCAAATCGCCCAATCGTATATCGAGAATGAGGTTCTGCGCCTGAATCAAATGCGGGCGGTGAGCAAGATTATTCAGACGGGAGCGCCCGGCCCCGAGGGATCGATTCTGAAAATCGGATGGAGCGAGGCGAACCAGCGTTTCCAGGCCAGGGCGCAGGAAATCCTGGGCCCTTACGCCCAGCTCACTGGGGAGAGCGAACTCGCCATCGACAACGGATCGTGGTCGTACTCCTACCTGAGGTCGCGCGGGAACACGATCGAAGCGGGGACCTCGGAGATTCAGCGCAACATCATCGGGCAGCACGCCTTGGGACTGCCGAAGAGCTACTAATGCGCAAAAGGGGGACTGGCTTGAATTTCGCCGTCTTTGCGAAATTCGTGCCTGTACCCTTTTTGCCCCGTTATCAAACCGTATACTTCGGACCGGCAAAACCGGTACAGGCACGAATTTCGCAAAAGCGGCGAAATTCAAGCCAGTCCCGGTTTTGCGCATTAGCGGGGACGCGATGCATTTCGCACTGACGGAGACACAGCAAACCGTCAAGAACTCCGCGCGGGAATTCTTCTCAGCGGAGTGTCCCATGGCGGAGGTCCGCCGGCTGATGGAAACAGAAACCGCTTTCGACGCCGCGCTGTGGGGCAAGTTCGCCGAGCAGGGTTGGACCGGCATTATCTTTCCGGAGAAGTATGACGGCTTCGGGCTCGGCATGGTAGAAATGGCCGCGGCGATGGAGGAAATGGGCCGCGCGCTGATCCCCGGGCCGTTTGTGAGCACGGTTCTCCTGGCCGGAACAGTTCTCGATCGGGGTGGAAGCGAGAAAGACAAGGAAAAGTATCTTGGCGCGATTTGCCGCGGGCAGGCACGATCGACCTTGGCCCTGCTTGAGCGCAGCGCTTCCTGGAGCCCCGAAGCGGTCCAACTGGAAGCAGAGATTCAGCCCGGAGGCGGCTACAAACTGAGCGGCGAGAAACTGTTCGTAAGCGACGCGGGAATCGCGGACTTCCTGCTGGTGGTCGCGCGCCTCAAGGGAGAGCTCGCAGTTCTGATAGTTCCGGGGGATGCACCCGGGGTCGAGAAAATCGCAACCCCTGGCGTCGATCTTACGCGCAGGCTCTACCGTGTTGCCTTCGACAACGTTTCGGTTGCACAAGAGAATCTGCTGGCTTCCGGAGATCGGGCGCGCCGTGGAGTGGAAGCTGCGCTTGACGTCGCCTGTGTAGGTCTGGCAGCGGAGATGGTCGGCGGGATGCAGAGACTCGTCGATTTGACGGTCGAATATGCGAAAACGCGCAAGCAGTTCGGGAGGCCGATCGGGACGTTTCAGGCGGTGCAGCACCAATGCGCGGACATGCTGGTTCTGCTGGAAGGATCGCGCTCGGCCGCTTACTACGCGGCCTGGGCTCTGAGCGAAAACAGTCCGGATGCGCCGGCGGCGGTCTCGGTTGCCAAAGCCTATGCAAGCGAGGCGTACCGCGACGCTGGCAACAAGTCGATCCAGGTGCAGGGTGGCATGGGCTTCACCTGGGAAAACGACTCGCACCTCTACTATCGCCGGGCCAAGGCGTCCGAGCTTCTCTTCGGCGATGCCGCGCATCACCGGGAGCGGATCGCGCGCCGCTTGATCGACGAATGCCACGCGTAGAAACAGCCAGCGGGCCTGTGGAAACGGCTCAAATCGGCACGACGCTGATGCATGAGCACGTTTTTGTGCTCGACAGCGAAATCCTGCGGAACTATCCCGAAGACTGGGGTTCGGAGGAACAGCGTGTTCGCGATGCGGTCACGCGCATGAACGAGCTGAAGGCAGCCGGCGTGGATACGATTGTCGATCTGACCGTGACCGGTCTCGGGCGCTACATTCCGCGCATTCAATTGATCGCCGCACAAACCAGCCTGAATATCGTCGTCGCCACGGGCCTTTATACCTACCGCGACTTGCCGTTCTATTTTCGCTATCGGAATGCCAACGGAACCGACGCTCTAACGGATATGTTCGTACGTGACATTGTGGACGGCATCGCCGGCACGCGCATCAGGGCGGGAATTCTGAAGTGCACGACGGACCAGGCGGGAGTGACGCCGGACATTGATCGGCTGTTGCGCGCGATCGCAAAAGCACATCGGATCACCGGCGTGCCGATTTCCACGCATACCCACGCCGGCAGCCGCGTGGGGCTCGACCAGCAGGGTATCTTTCAGGAGGAGGGCGTGGACCTCTCGCGCGTGGTCATCGGGCATTGCGGCGACACTAAAGACCTGGAATATCTCGAAGAGCTGATCGGCAACGGCTCCTATATCGGAATGGATCGGTTTGGGATCGACACGATTCTGCCGTTTGAAGACCGCGTGAACACCGTGGCCTCGATGTGCGCGCGGGGGCACGCGGCCCGGATGGTGCTTTCGCACGACGCCGCTTGCTTCAATCACTGGATTCCGGAGCAGCGATTGCTAGAGGTGCTCCCGCGATGGAACTATCTCCACATTCACAAGGATGTGATTCCTGCGCTGCTTGGCAAGGGCGTTACGGGGGAGCAGATTCGTACCATGCTGGTCGACAACCCACGACGAATCTTCGAACGCCAGGGGACCTACTGATGGCCGTGATTCAGCCATTCGACCGATCCGGAATTGTGCGCGGTCCCGAGGGGATCGCGCGGTATGAAAATCGCATGCGTAGCGTGGTGGAGATGTTGCGCGCGACCGTGGAGAACACGCCGGACAAGGAGTTCCTGGTGGAGGTGGGCGGCCTGCGGCTCACCTATCGCCAGGTGTGGGACCGTTCGGCGAGGGTCGCGGGAGGACTGCGCGCCGCCGGAATCGTCCGCGGGGACCGCGTGGCGATCCGGCTCGGGAACGGCGTCAACTGGTGCCTCGCGTTTTTCGGAATTCAACTGGCCGGCGCCGCGGCTGTTCCGGTGAATACGCGGTTCAGCGAGATCGAAATCGATTACGTCGTGACCGATTCCGGCTCGCGCTTCGTCTTCCTGCCGAATGAGCCCCTGCCCGACGGGCCCGCCATTGCGGTTGAAAATCTGGACGAGAAGGAAATCTCGGCGATCTTCTACACCAGCGGCACCACGGGCTTCCCGAAAGGGGCGGTGACCACGCACGAAAATTTCCTTGCCAACGTCGAGAATTGCGTCCGTTCCGCTATCGTGGGGCTGGACTCGCGTCTGCGAGGGCTGGTCTCGGTACCGCTGTTTCATGTCACTGGTTGTAATTCGCAGTTGCTGGTGGGCGCCAGGCTCGGGTCAACCGTGGTCATGATGCCGGCGTTCGAAGTACAGGCCTTCTTGAGAACCATCGTCGAGGAAAGGATCGACTCGCTGGTTTCCGTGCCGGCGATCTACTGGCTGGCGATGAATCAGTCCAATTTCCGCGAGATCGACACCTCGCAAGTTGACCGGTTGACCTATGGAGGAGCTCCGATCGCGCCCGATCTGGTGCTCCGGATCCTGGAGGCTTTCCCGAACGCGCGCATCAGCAATGGATTCGGCTTGACGGAGACTTCGTCGCTATCCACATCCTTGCCGCACGAATACACACGGCTGCGTCCGGAAACCGTGGGCTTCCCCGTGCCGGTGGTTGACGTGCGGCTGGACGATCGGAGTTTGGATGGCGACGTGGGCGAGCTTCTGATTCGCGGGCAGAACGTGGTGAACGGCTATTGGAACAAGCCCGAAGCGACGGCGGAAACATTCGTCGACGGGTGGCTCCACACCGGCGACATGGCGCGAATCGATCCACAAGGATTCGTGCAGATCGTCGACCGCAAGAAGGACATGGTGAACCGCGGTGGAGAGAACGTCTATTGCGTCGAGGTCGAAAATGCGCTGGCGGCTCACCAGGGAGTGTTTGAATCCGCGGTGATGGCTGTGCCGGACGCTATGATGGGTGAAAAGGTCGGTGCCGTGGTAGTGCCCAAACCAGGTTGCAAGCTGGAAGTCCACGAGCTCTTGGAATTTGTGAGCGGACTGCTGGCCGATTTCAAGGTTCCTCAATATGTGGTGGTCCGCGGGGAGATGCTGCCCCGGAATCCTGGCGGAAAGATTCTTAAGAAGAACCTGCGCGACACCGTGAACTGGGGCAACCCCGTGCGGTCGCGCAGTGCGGGATGAGCGAATCTCATGGGAATGGTCCAGAGTCTGGATACACTAAGAGAGTTAGCCGGACGGGAGGGCGCCGTCGCTGCCCGCGTATATGTTGGTCGTCAGCTTGGCTTGTTCCGGATAACGCCGAAGCATGGTCCTATCGAAATTGCACCGGGCACACACCGCGGACAACAGTCGCGACGTCAATTCATTTCCCGTCGCCGTTTGGGAGTCGCCGACGCCCGAGCAACAGTATGATGCGATTTCCAGTCGACACTAGACCATTTTCGGAGTTGCGGTAGCCCGCTCCCTGACGGTCGCGGTTCGGTAAGTAGCGGATTGCTCACAGGGCCGACACCGAACCGCGCGCGTAAGCGAGCGGGCATCTGAAAATGCTCTAGCTCACGCGAGGAGCACGGCCTTGCCCAGCACCTTGCGCGCGGCCAGAGCCTGCATGGCGTGCGGAAGCTCCGCAAGCGGCCAGGTGTTCGATGCGTCGGGCCGGATCTTGCCCTCGTCCCACAATCGTTCGAGCGCCGCCTGCGTCTCCCGTGTATAGTTCTCGTGCTCTTTGGTGTGGTTGCCCCAGAAGACTCCCACCACGGACATGTTCTTGAGCAGGATCCGATTCGCGTCGATGGAGGGAATCCTGCCGCCCGCGAATCCGATCACCAGCAGCCGTCCGAGCGGGGCGATGCACTTGGTGG
>JBGPHB010000236.1:0-6776 GCA_041484155.1 Bryobacteraceae bacterium | reverse complement strand
CGAATCGGGTGTTTACCGTACCTTGCACCCGGCTAAGCCTATGAGACTACAGGAACGCACGCATCGCCGCATGTCGATGACTTTCCTGCTGGGCCCCACCGGCCCGGTCCGCACCGGAGGCGCCGAATGCATCCTAGAATACGCCCGCCGGTTTCAGGACCGCGGCCACGACGTTTCCATCACCACTTGGCCCAAGTTCAGATGGCTGGGAGACGAGCCATTCCCTGGCCTCGGTTTCCACGTTCCGATTTACTACGATCAGAACGCCCGCCCCGAAGCGCTGCCGTCTCACCTCCTCGATAAGACTCCGCGCGATTACGCCGGCGAACTCCAGTACTGCGTGGCGAACATCGACCTGCTGACCCCGGCGATCCCGAAAGCCGATCTGATTATTGCCGCCAACTGGGAATGCATCATCCCGGCGTGGCAGTCCGGACGGGGCAAGCCGGTGCACTTCCCGCAGCACTTCGACGAACTATTTTTCACGCTGGATGGAAACCCGTCCGCCGGACACTTGAGCAACCCACTGATCAAGATGCTGTGCCGGAGCACGTTCCAGATGCCCGTGTACCGCATTGCGAACTCATCGTGGCTCGCCGGCGAATTCCGGCACCGCTTCGGCGAAGCCATCCCGTTCGTAAAGCACGGCGTCGACACCAGCCGGTTCCAACCACGGCCCAAGCTCAGCGCCCAGGACGGGATCATCCGCGTCGTCACCTACTCCCGCCGCGAAAAATGGAAGGGTTTTCAGGACGCGGCCCCGGCGATGCACGACCTCATGCGCCGGCATCCGGCGAAGATTGAGTGGCACGTCTACGGTTTTCCCCATCCCGAATTGGGTCCGGACAATCCGCTCGCCCCTTACAAATTCCACGGGACCCTGAGTCATGACGAGTTGAGCCGCCTGTACGCGGAGAGCGACATCGTTCTATGCCCGTCCTGGTATGAGAGCTTCCCGCTACCGCCGATTGAAGCTATGGCCTGCGGCACTGCGGTGATCACGACGCCCTACGGCACCGAAGACTACGCCATCGACGGCCACAACGCCCTGGCCGTGCCTCCGCGCGTCGTCTCCGATTTCGCCATGGCACTGGATGTTCTAGTGCGCCTCCCCGAACTTCGCGACCAACTCGCCCGCAATGGCCGGGCCATGGCGGAGAGCCTCACCTGGGATGCCGCCGTCCGCGCCAGAGAAGACCTGCTCTGGCGCATCCACCGCAACGAAATGCCGAACAATGCGCTGCAAGGGTTCGAAAGCGGAGTCTTGGACGGCCACGGAATCTCCTTCGACCACCTCACGGCCGAGGTCGGCGCGAAAGATGGGGAGTTGCTACATGGCGCCGACGGCAAGCACTACTTGGTCGAAGCGGGCCGTCTGCGCCGCGTATCCGACCTGTCCACCATCGGGATGGATGCGCGCAGTGCTCGGCCGCTCGACCTCCTGAGCCTGCTCCGGAATGAGCAAGGCCCTTACATTACGTCTCCCGCGAACTACTATGGTCTGCGCCAATGAGACCGCTTAAGGTCGCGATATTGCATCACGACCGCGGAGGCAGTTTCCATGCGCGTTGTCATACGCCCCTGGTGTGGCTTCAGAGCCAGCGCGCGATCGAAGTGCTCCCGGCGATTAGGGCTTGGGAAGCCGATGTGGTGCTGCTCCACAACCAATGGCAGCCTGGCGCTCTGGCGTTGGTTCATTCTCTGCGCAGGCACGGGATCCGCGTGGTCGCCGATGTCGATGAAGATCAAAGCCGCGACCGCCAGCTCATCGAGGCCCTCGACGCGGTATTGGTGCCAACCGAACATCTAGCGGCCAAACTGGCTCGTTTTCATTCAAGAATTCTGGTGACACCCAATGGCATCGATCTGACCCTGTGGCGAAACGCAGCGAAAGCGCGGGATCGCAAGCGAGTCGTCGGCTTCGCCGGCACGCCGTCCCACGGCGCCAACCTCGAACTATTGCGCCCAGCCCTCGCCAAATTGTCCAAGAAATTTCAAGACGAAGAAATTCATTTTGTATGTTTCGGTTTTCGGCCGCCATGGCTCGCCGGCGTGGTATCCGGCGCCGAAGTGGTGGACGCATGTGCGCCCGAAGAATATGCGGCCCGCCTTTCCGGACTGGCGTTGGATGTCGCGTTAGCCCCTCTCTCGAAGGCCGAATCCAACAAGAGCCGTTCGCCGCTCAAGTTGTGGGAGTACACTGCGGCGGGTGCCGCCATTGTTGCCAGCAATCTGGAGCCGTACGCGTCGGCGATTCAGAACGGCTCCACCGGACTGCTCGTCGACAATCAGCCTGAAGCTTGGATCCAGGCCATCGGGAAGCTGCTGCGGAACGACGATCTACGCCGCCAGATGCTGGAATTGGCGCGGCAATCCGTCGAGGCTCACGATATTGCCCGCACCGCACCAGCCCTGCTCGAGGCGCTTGAAGCCACCGCGCCAAATCGCGGCCGCACGCCTTTCACGCTCGCGCGAACGCAGGCGCAGCCATGCCCGGACGTGGACGTCGTGATTCCAATCTACAATTCGCCCGAGATCACGAAACAGGCGATCGAAGCCGCGCTTCCCGAACTCGATGCAACTCATCATCTGGTCCTTCTTGACGACGCCTCTCCCGATCCGGCGATCGGTTCCCTGCTCGACGAGTACACCGGCCGCCCCTGGGTCACCGTGCACCGCAGCCCGCAAAACGCCGGCTTCGTTGGGTCATGCAACCTGGCCGTCCAGGAGCTGACCAGGCAAAACGCGGACGTCATTCTGATGAACTCGGATACGCGACCCATGCCCGGTTTCGTGCGCCGGATGGCTGAGACGGCGGGGTCCAATCCGGTGATCGGCACCGTTACGGGCGTATCCAATCAGGGTTGGATCGCGTCGGTACCCGACGTCGCCGACGCGGCTGAACTCGCCGCATCGGACCACGCTCCCATACTCTCGCCCACGGCATGCGGCTTCTTGATGTATATCAAGCGCGAAGTGCTGCGGAAATACGGTCTCTTCGACATGGCCTTCTCGCCCGGCTACTGCGAGGAAGTCGACTTGAGCCTGCGAATCTCCAGTGAATACGCGAACGTGATCGATCCCGGTTGCTGGACCTGGCATGCCGACTCAGCCTCCTTCGGCGACACGAAATTCAAGCTGAGCGCCGAGCACAATGCTCTCATCGATCGGCGCTACCCGCATTTCCGGTTCGAGTTCAACGCGTTTACTGGGACGCATCCTCTGCTGGACCATCGCTGGCGAATGCTTTCGGAAACGCGCGATCCCCGGCCTCGCGTGCTGCACATCGCCCACAGTTACGAAACCGGAGGAGGCACCGAGAAACACATCCGCGACCTGGAGGCCACACTTTCCGGCCAGTTCCTGAACGTGGTGGCGGCGCCGCACAACACTCTCAACTTGTACTTCGGGAACATGCCCGTAGCCATGCGGCGCTACGATCCGGCGGGCTGGCCTTTGAGCCTTTCCGAAATGCCTGTCAATGACGAAACCTGGCTGCGGATTCTAAACGAACTGAAGCCGAACCTGATCCATTTCCATCACCTGCTGAACCATCCGTTGAGTTTGCTCGTGAAGCTCGCCGGCACAGGCATCCCGGTCATCGCTTCCATTCACGATTACTACTTCCTCTGCCCCGACCACACTCTGCAATGCTGCCCCGGAGTCCACTCCTGCGACACCTGTTTCCCGGCGCAGTTCAGGGGACCGGCGGAATACCAGAGGCTGCGGCGAGGATTGCTCGGCGAAAGCCTGCGGCAGGTCGCGGCCCTCGTAGCCCCAAGCCAGGCGGCCGCCGATGTGGTGAGAGAAGTGTATCCCGACCTGAACATTCGTGTGATCCCGCACGGACTCCGCCCGATGCCCGCCATGGCGCGGATGCCCGGCGCCAAGATTCGCTTCGGCATGATCGGAAACGTCACCACGCTCAAGGGAATTGACGTCATTCTCGAAGCCTGGCCGTTGGCGGGGCAAGCCGAGGCGGCCGAGTTGCACATATACGGCGCTGTATTCGACCGCCGGCACGTTGAACGGGGTATGCAATTGGGGATTCGCTTCCATGGCGCGTATCGCGAAGCCGACCTGCCCGGGATACTTGCCGAGATCGACATCGGTCTCCTGCCCTCGCAAGCGCCTGAGACGTTCTGCTATGCATTGTCGGAATTCTTCGCCGGAGGAGTGCCCGTGGCCGGCTCCCACTACGGCGCCCTCTCGGAAAGGATCGCGAGTGGCGTGAACGGGCTGAAGGTTCCAAGAGACAATCCGCAAGCCTGGGCAGACGCGATCTCTCTCTTAGTCCGGGACAACGCTCTCCGCGAACGGATCACTCGAGGTGTACAGGCGCCGGACACGATCGAAGAGATGGCCGCACGGTACGCCGCTCTCTATCACGAGGTCTTGGAGACAACTCACGCGACGCCTGCGCTAGTGGGGGCCCACGCATGAACATCTTCATCTTTACCGAAACCCACAGCGGCTGTTACAAATGGCGGGGAGCGATTCCAGCCAAGTATCTCCGGCGGCGCGGGCATACCGTTCAAATCTTTTCCGACAAGTCCGCGCGGTCGAACGTAGGTCCGGATGCAATCATCTTCGCCAAGACCCACTTCGCCGAGGCGAAGCCGTTAGTTGAATGGTGCAAGAAGAATTCGGTCCGGGTAGTGTTCGACACCGATGACGCTTTGGATCTGGTCCAACCGGAAAACCTCAACTACGCGGGACTCCAGCAGACGCTGCCTGCGTACGAGTTCCTTTTGAAGGAGGCGGACGTGGTGACCACCACCACGGATACGCTGGCCGCCCATCTTCGGAACTGGAACCCCAACGTCGCGGTGATTCCCAATAGCGTCGACGCCGACGAATGGACCCCTAAACCGCGAGGCGATGGTGTGCGCATCGGATGGACCGGCAGCCCCACTCACTTTGCGGACCTCCCGATCGCGCTCGACGTAGTTCGCGACTTGCAAAAGAAATACCCGTTCACCGTCGTTCTTCAGGGAATCTGTCTGGAACCAAGCCTGGAAGCGCTCCACGATTCCCTCCTGCGCCGGCGCGGCAAACAGTTCTTTCAAACACCCGTAGGCAAGTCGTTCAAGAAATTCCTAGAAAAACTGTCCGGGATTCGCTACGAGTTCCATCCCAGCGTCCCCATCGAGGATCACGCAAGGAAAGTCTGCGATCTGGCGCTAGACATCGGCATCGCCCCTTTGCTCGACGACCGGTTCAACCGCAACAAGAGCTGTATCAAATACTACGAATACGCCATGTCCGGCGCCGTCACGGTTGCGTCCCGCGTTCTGCCGTACTCAACCGAGGTCCCCATCACCGCAAAGAACAAACGGGAAGCCTGGACCCAACAATTGGAATTCGCCCTGACCACAAATCGCGATTCTCTATGGCGCGAGCAACGAGACTGGGTTCTGACAAATCGAAATATCGAAACCACCGCGCCCCTCTGGGAGCAAGCCTGCGCAAAAAGGGGACAGGCACGAATTTCGCCGCCTTTGCGAAATTCGTGCCTGTCCCCTTTTTGCCCCGTTGAGCATGCTTCGAGCTAGAATGATCAGAAATGAAAACTCGCACCCTGGGAGCATCTGGACTACAAGTCTCCCCACTTTGTTTAGGCGGCAACGTCTTCGGCTGGACCGCCGACGAACCCGCCTCCTTCAAAATCCTTGACGCCTTTGTAGCAGCCGGTCTAAATTTCATCGACACCGCAGACGTCTATTCCAGATGGATTCCCGGACACCAGGGCGGCGAATCGGAGACAGTCATCGGCAACTGGCTGAAGCGAACCGGCAACCGCAGTAAAGTCGTCCTCGCCACCAAAGCCGGAATGGAGATGGGCCCCGACAAAAAGGGGCTCTCCAAGCCCTATATCCTCCGCGCCGCGGAGGATTCCCTTCGACGGCTCCAAACCGACTACATCGACCTATATCAATCCCACAAAGACGACGAGACCACTCCCCTCCAGGAAACCCTCGAAGCATACTCTCAATTAGTGAAGCAAGGAAAAGTGCGGGCCATCGGCGCGTCAAACTACAGCACGGAGCGCCTGGCTCACGCCCTTCAGGTCAGCGAGCAACACAGCTACCCCAGTTACGTTTGTCTCCAGCCTCTCTACAACCTCTGCGAGCGTCCCGCCTATGAAGCAACGCTCGAGCCGCTATGCCGCGAGAAAAATCTGGCCGTGATCCCCTATTTTTCGTTAGCCAGTGGTTTTCTCACCGGCAAGTATCGCTCGGAGGAGGATCTTTCAAAAAGCCCCCGCGGCCAGATGGTGAAGAAGTACCTTAACGAACGCGGATTTCGAATTCTCCAGGCCCTGGATCAAGTAGCGAAGCAACACAATTCAACCCCAGGCAAAGTTTCTCTAGCCTGGCTATTGGCGCGCCCCGGCATCACGGCCCCAATCGCGAGCGCCACCACCCTGGAACAACTGCGCGACCTGATCGACGCCACCAATCTCGAACTGGACCATTCCTCAGTCAAGCTCCTGAATCAGGCAACCTCCTAGATGAATCCAGAAGCTATATTTCACGCAAAGACGCAAAGGCCGCAAAGAAGAACGGACTTGGTTTTCTTTGCGGCCTTTGCGTCTTTGCGTGAACCTGTGTTACGAGATTTGTTCGGCAAACTTCTGACTCAGCACACTAGTCTCCTGTCCCATGGTTCGTGAAATAAGTCTGGTGACGGAACCTACCCCGCCCTACCGGGCGGGGCCTGGAGTTTCTACATTTCCGAACAGAACCCCGCCCTGACGGGCAGGGCTTGCCGGG
>JBGPHB010000235.1:0-6795 GCA_041484155.1 Bryobacteraceae bacterium | reverse complement strand
CTTCCGCGAGGCAGAGCGGCCTCCGCACTTGCCAGCCAGATCACCCGGCGCGACGCGAACAGCGAGAGAGACCGCGCATCGTCGAGTGCGGCGTTCAGCCGCGTCTGGTCCAGATCGTGGCGCGAAAATCCGCTGTCGCGTTCTTCCGGCGGTAACATCGCGTCCAGGAGCGCGCGGCGGCAGCGCTCCCGCTGGTAAGATTCCGGGCCCAGAAAAAGATAGGCGGGGGCGGGCCCAGTCTTTTGAAGGCGGTCGAGGAATTGTTCGGGGGTCATCGGAATTCTAGAAATTCTCGAGAATCGACGCCACCACCTGCTGCCCCACCTGCTTACTGACGCGATTGAGCGCGGCGTCGCTTTCCTCGAAATAGGGGCCCGGGTTGAGACTGATCTCGTAACGTTCGCGTACTTCAAAGCCGGGGCGCGTGAAGAGTACCTTGCCGGTCGCGCGCTCCACCAGGCTGATCTGTATCAACACACGCAGGTCTACCGCGCTGGCGCGATTGCTATTCGGATCGATGACGGTGGCGAAGGAGCTGTAGTTGAGGACGGCTCCGCGCAGCACCAGATCCGCGGTATTGGGATCGGATACGATGCGATAGCGCGTACGGGCGATGAACTCGCGTGAAATCGCCTCCGGAAGGCGATCCGTCAGCTTGTAGCGCGTGGTGGCGTTCCCAAACGGCGGTATGGAGATGGTTTGAAGGGTCTTCGGCAACAGATCGGCCTGCCCGGCGATGTGGTAGCCGCAGGAACTGAGCATGAGGACCCACGGGACAGTAAGGATGCCAACCCTCACAAGATCTCCATGGCGACGGCTACCGCATTCTCCGCGGCCAAGCGAAGATTATCCGCCACCATCCAGAGCCAGCATGCGTGGGGCTGGTTGGGATCCTGCGCAATGGCGCCCAGGCTCAAGCCGCTTTGTCCGGCGATTCCGGCATTCGACGGCGGATCGTTGGGGTGCACGTCGAGACCCGCATCGCTGAGCGCGCGCCCCAGCGCCTCCGCACCCGGATTTTGCTCAAACTCCACCCACACCGAAAAACTGTGGCCGTGAAACACCGGCGCCTGGATCAGCCGCAAGGAGGGCATCGGAATGGCCGGGTAGGCGGCCAGCAACGATGCCAGGTGACGCTCGACGCGTTGCTCGATGAGGTCGAAAGGTTCGAGCGCCTCCTCCCCATAGCGCACCAGCAGATTGAAAGCGAGTTGCGCGTCGAACACGTCGGTCTTCAGTTTCTGAAACGCCAGTACCGCAACGTTCTGCTGCTGCAATTCGTCCAACCCGCGCTGGCCCCGTTCGCTGGCGGGTTCGAAAATGTGCACCAGCGAGCGGCGGATCGCGGAGCATCGCGCCAGACGCGCGAACAGCATGGCCAGGGCGATAGCGGCCGGATGTGCGATCACTTGAATCTGCGAACGGGGCTCCTGCCGGACCAGTTCCGACTCCGCGGACGGAGCGCGCAACCGGGCGTGAGGTTGTTCCTCGAGGGCGGCGGTGAGATCGATCAGCGCGGGCCCACCCTCGGCGTTCATCTTGAGCGTCCGCCGGCTGGAGGCGGGGGACCCAGCGAGAAACGCAACCCGGGCCTCCTCCAAGCTCTCCGCCGCGAGCGGCACCATGAGGACCGCACTCTCTTCTTCCGGGCTCAGCAGGGCGGAACCGTCCGCCGTGGCGGAAATCAACTGAAGGCGCGGTGCCGGCTTGGAATCGCCGAGAAGTTCACACACCTCCCGCGCCAGCAGCGTGTCGCCACCGACCACGGCCACCAGCGGACGATCCAGCGAATTACTCATGGGGAGCGTGCCTCAGCCGCCGCCGCAGGGCCCCGCCCGCGCGGATGACGATGCCAGTCCCGACGTAGCACAGCGCCATGCCGAAAAGTACGGGTTGCGAGAAGTTCCAGATCAGATAGATCAGGCTGCCAAGCACCACGAATGTCAGCCACGAACGGGGTCGCGTCAGGCTCAAGTCCTTAAAACTGGGGTAGCGCCAGGTGCTTACCATCAGGAAGGACAACAGACCCACCCCCGCCAGCCATGCCGCCGAATAGACCCACCAGCGCACCGGATTGCCGTCCGTTGCGTAAACGACGCTCACCAGCGCGCCGGCGGCCGCCGGAATCGGAAGGCCGACGAAATACTTTCGATCGGGCCGGCCGGGATTCTTGGGAACGGGATTCGTCTGAATATTGAACCGCGCCAGGCGCGCCGCGCCGCACAGCAAGAAGAGGAAGGAGAGAAAATAGCCGGCGCGTCGCAGGTATTCCATCGCCGCGCCCTCCAGCGGCGGCTCGACAAACTGGACGCCCCAGGCAAAAGCGAGCACCGCCGGCGCGATCCCGAAGGCGATCACGTCGGCGAGCGAATCCATTTCGCGGCCGAAATCGCTCACCGTATTGGTCATGCGGGCGATGCGTCCGTCCAGCCCGTCGAGGAAAACGGCCACGATGATCGCGATCGCCGCGAAATGGAAATGCACGTGCGCCCCCGCCATGCCCTGTGCCACCTGCATGGCGCCCTGAAAGATTTGGAGAATGGCGTAGAATCCGAGATAAACGTTTCCGGCCGTAAACAGCGTGGGCAATGCATATGCCGCCCGCCGCGGACGGTGGTCTGGCGAATGCGGGTCGATCAATCGTTCCCGGAGCCTTAGAACTCTCATGGGCGTTCCCCAAGGCGGGCAATGACGCTGGAACCGCCGGCGACACGTTCACCGACCTGCACGGCAACGCTCCATTCCGGACCCAGAAAAATATCGACGCGCGAACCGAACTTGATCAGTCCCACCCGTTCGCCCAGGGCGACCTGATCGCCCGGTTTCTTGGAACACACAATGCGCCGGGCAATGAGACCGGCGATTTGCTTGAAGACCACCCGCGTGGCCGTTCCACCGACGCTGCCCTCGACGGTGATGGTGTTCTGCTCGTTCGAGTGACTGGCTGCTTCCTTGCTCGCTACCAGAAACTGTCCCGCCTGATACTCGACGGCGGTGATCCGGCCGGCGATGGGCGTACGATTCACATGCACGTCGAAAATATTCAGGAAGATGCTGATGCGGTTGGCTCCCTGCCCATCCGGCTTCACTGCGACCACCTTGCCGTCGGCGGGCGAGACCGCCACCGGACCCGCGGGGGTCTCACGCTCCGGATCCCGGAAAAAATACAGACAGAACGCAGCCAAAACGTAGAGGGGGAGCGCGAACGGCCAGCTCGCCAGGTAGGTGACTAGCGCCGCGCCGGCAAGCAGTGCAACCGCATAGTAGATGCCGTCAATCACCAATCTGTCCCTATTGTCGCATTCGCAGGCCGGGGCCTGCGTTACTTTATCTCACCGAGCCAGTAGTCCTGACCTTCTACGTACACCGTGGCGCTGATGGATTGGCCAACGGAGAGTTTCTTGAACTCGGTTTCGTCCTTGACCGGATAGTCCATGGTCATCGCTTCCATCCAGCCCTCAATCTTCTGGTGTTTGACTTTAGCGAGATGAGCACTCGGATCGACGCTCAAGACCTCGCCTTTCAGTTGATATTTCTTGACGGATTCGCTGGTCTCCGTTTTTTTCGGCGCGCTGCAACCGGCCAGCGCCAGACACAAGCCGATTGCAAACCAAATGCGCGTCATGGGCATGATCTCCATGCTCGCACGCAACTAGAAGCCGATGCCGACCAGGAACATGGCTTGACTGCGATTCGACTGAATCAGGTCGCCAGGACTGCTGAAGTTCCGGAAGGCGAAGCCGTCGTAGCGAATCTCGGGTGAGATGCGCACGACCAGCGCATGGATCTCCAGCCCCGCGCCTAGCGTGACCCCGTAGTCCGCGCGGTGGATCAGCTCCGCAGCGCTCTTCACGCCCGTAACATGGCTGAAGACCAGACCTCCTTCCACGTACGGCCTGACCGGCCCCTTCCACGGTTTGTACTTCGCCATCACGGGAAACTCCCACAATCCGACTGAAGTGGTCTGCTTCTCCTGGTACTCGAAGCTGCGGTACAGAGCATCCACTTCGAGCGAGAACTTCCAAGGCAGTCTCAGCTCGAGATACGGTCCAATTACGTAGCGATGGGTATCGGTCGAAAACGCGTTGGGGGAAGAACTAACGTGCAGTGCGTCCGTGAGCGGAGCCCCAACTTTCAATCCGGCGCTCACCGGCTGCGCGGAGGCTGCGCCCGCCAGACCAATTTCCAAAACAAGAAAGTATGAAAATGTTTTGAAGATCATACCCCCACTGTAACTCAGATCACAACAACCGGAAGTTCACCTCCACGGTCGCCGGCGCAGGCACCGGCCGGTCTCCTGCGATCGCGGGCCGGAACTTCCACCGCTCGACGGCGGCGATGGCTTTCTCGTCCAGACCCAGGCCCAGGCTCCGCACCACGCGGATGTTGGTTGGGTGGCCCTGAATATCGACTTCAATCGCCAGGATCACGGTTCCCTGAAACCGCGCCTTGCGGGCTTCCTCGGAGTACTCGGGTTCCTGCATGTAGATCACTTGCGGACCCCTCGTGATTCTCGCCACCGCGCGGACTGCGACGCCCCCCTGGCGAGGGCCGTGGCCGTTCCCGATGCCGCGGTCGTCTCCGTCACCCAAACCTCCGGTGTATCCGATGCTACCCGATGGCATCCCCGTTTTCCCGTTCGGATCGCCGATCGCGGGCGACTGGATGTTGATCTCCGGCGCTTCGAGCAGCGCAGGCTCAACCACCAGATGAGGATCTTCGTTCCGCACCACCATCGGCGGTACCCAGAGTCGCCGCACCGCGGCGGGCGCGCGCCCGCGCGTTGCCGGCAGTGGATCGCGCTGGCCGCCGCCTCCTTCTTTCAAGCGCAAGCGCGGCGCACGCAGTGGAACAAGGCGGACGCTGTCCGGGACCCGCGTGCGTACCGGAGGCTGCAAAGTTATGGAGAACAGCAAGAGGATGACGCTCGCGTGGATCGCTAACGAACTCACGGCAGCCGGTTTGCGCATGCTGAGAAAACAGCACGTCTCGTGCCACTGCCAAGTGCATGATTGCGCGTTAGGGGCGAGGGTTGGTCAGAATACACGTGTGAAAGCGGTACTACTTACGCTGTTTCTCAAACCGCTCCCGAACCCGGACAAGCCTCGAGGGTGCTGCGGATTTTCATCCTGCCGCCGGGCTTCACCCCCGCCCTAACGGGCGGGGCTTGGAGTTTCTACACTTCGCAACTGAACCCCGCCCTGACGGGCGGGGCTTTCCGGCGTGGTTGACGAGTGCCGTGGACGGGCGCAAACCCGCAAAGCCCTGCCCGTTAGGGCGGGGTTCCATTCCAAAAATGTAGAAACTCCAGGCCCCGCCCGTCAGGGCGGGGTTGTATTCAGAAATGTAGAAACCCCGGCAGCACGGAAGTGCTGCCCCACGTGCTGAAATTGCCGCCCGTGCGTACGTGTACGCTAAGACAACCGCGAACTTTCAGAAACTTGTTCGCTCTCTTCCAGAGCCTCCTTGATAGTATGATAGCTATGCTGACAATTCAGGGATACGGCACATGAGCGCGGCGATTTCCGGAGAGGTTACAACCGGAGCACAGCAGGCACAAGCGCGACTGGATGCGCATGTATGCGACATCGTCGGGTGGCACTTCAATCCCGAAACTGGGTGCCCGTTTTGGCTCGAGTATGCCTCGAGACTGAGCTGGGATCCCCGCAAGGAGATCCACTGCTTTGCGGACCTGAAGAAATTCCCGGCGTTCCAGGACGAGTGGCTTCGCGGAGGCCCGGTGCGCCGATGGGTGCCCAAGGGTCTCGCTCACCTGCCCAAATTCGTCTTCGAGACAGGCGGCACCACGGGCATCCCCAAGAGCCGCGTTCAGATGGAGGATTTTCGCATCGACTATGAGATGTTCAGCGAAACTCTCCCCGACGAATACTTTCCCCGGGGCGGCAACTGGCTGATGCTAGGCCCCTCCGGCCCGCGGCGGCTCCGGCTTGGCGTCGAGCATCTGTGCCAGCATCGCGGCGGCATCTGCTTCTGCGTCGATCTCGACCCGCGCTGGGTCATCAAGCTCATCCGGCGAGGAGCGATGGACCAACTGGAGGCCTACAAAGCGCATGTCGTCGGGCAGGCCGTGACGTTGCTGAACGCCGGCCACGATATCAAGTGCATGTTCACTACACCGAAGCTCCTGGAAGCTCTGGCCGAGGAACTCCAGAACCAGAACACCAGCATTGCCGAAAAGGGGATCACCGGCATATTCTGCGGCGGGACCGAGTTTACCCCGCAATTCACGCGGTTCGCCATGGAAGAGCTGTTGGGTCCCCGCGTTTACATGACGCCCACGTACGGCAACACGCTGATGGGCCTGGCCTGTTCGAAACCGGTGAAGGCTGAGGACAACTACAAGATTTCCTATTACGCACCGCAGCCGAGGGCCGTGATCGAAGTCGTCTCCTTCGACGACTGCGATCGCGTCGTGCCTTACGGTGGGACCGGCCGGGTTCGACTGACCACTCTCACCAGAGAGACCTTCGTCCCTGGGTTCCTCGAACGGGATGAGGGCGAACGGGAGCCGCCCTGCGAAAAGTATCCGTGGGATGGCGTGAGCGGCGTCCGGCCGTTCCGCCAATTCGCCACCACCACTACCGTAGGAGTCTACTGAGCATGTTGAATCTGCCGATTTTGCGATGGGGCCAGTCCTATACGAGCCTCGATCAGGATACCGTCAGTCATTTCATTACTGGAGAGACGCTTGCCAAAGTCAGCAAAGCCAACGGTGGCCTGCTCGGCCGCGACGTGCGACTGGCGCAGCGCGCCCGTGAGATCCTCACCGGAATT
>JBGPHB010000234.1:0-6799 GCA_041484155.1 Bryobacteraceae bacterium | reverse complement strand
CACATGCTTCGGGTCGATCTCAAGAGCTCGCCGAGCCCAGACTTGCGTCTCGTCGTACTTCCGCTGATGCCACTACGAGATGGCGATCTGCACCAGAACGCCGGGCGATCGCGGATCGCGTGCGAGCGCCTGCTGCTTGCATCGCAGCCCATCGTCGAGCCGTCCGAGCGCTTCCTGTAGCGACCCATACTGCAGGAGCGCCTCGGTGTGATCCGGATTGATCTCGAGCGCACGGCACAGGCTGCGTTCCGCCGCCGTCCAGTCCCACTCGCTCAGAAAAAGGACGGTGCCAAGGGCAACTTGCGCGTCCGCCGAGCCGCTGTCCATCGCCAGCGCGCGCAAGGCGGACGCTTTCGCCTCTGTAAACGCTTCCTGGTGCGGCACCGCGCGAAACACTGCCTGCAGGCACCGTGCGCGCGCCAGGCCGGCGTGCGCCGGTGCATAGGTCGGGTCGATCTCGATCGCGGAACGAAAGGCGTCCATGGCGGCAGGCAGTTCCAAGTGCGAGCCTGACAACAGGTGAGACCGGCCGCGGCCGACAAGCTCGTAAAGTTCGACGGGACGCGCCACGGCGCTCGGTGCGAATGGCTTGTCGTCGCCCGAATCAAACCTGACTGCAGCGATGAAGCGATACCCTGACCGCACGACGGTTTCGATGTAGGCCGGAGGCCGCGTGTCGTCGCCGAGCGCCTTGCGCAGTGCTGCCACGTGAACATTGAGAATGCCTTCTTCGACAAACGACTCGGGCCAAACCTGCGCCAGCAATTCGTCCTTCGTGACCAACCGCCCCGACTGCCGCACCAACACAACCAGCACATCGTAGGCCTTCGGTGACAAGCGAACGGTTTCGGTGCCGCGCAGCAGCCGCCGCTCTCCCACGTCCAGCGCGAACTCGTCGAAATGAAATGCTTCCCGGCTAGCCATTAGATCTTCGGCCAATCTTAACAAATCCTTCGGGACATGTCGCGGCCCGGCTGCTACTCTGCGTACATTGAGGAGGATTCACGAAATGAGCACACGATCGGTCGCCGTCATCCTGATCTGCGGATTCACATCACTATTGCTCGCACAAGCTCCACCAGCGCCACCGAAGCCTGGTCCCGAACACAAGAAGTTGGAGTACTTCCTTGGCAAATGGACCGTGGAAGGCGAGATTAAAGCCAACGAGTATGTGCCGGCCGGTAAGGCTGTCAGCACCGAAACAGCTACATTGGGGCCGGGGGGATTCTATGTCGAGAGCCGCAATGAAGGCCAATTAGGGACGAGGCTCGCCATCATCGCCTACGACAGCCATGCGAAGGTCTACACATCCTATTACGCCAACAGTGTCGGACTCGTCGGTGTCGGCACAGGAACGGTTAACGGAAATACCTGGACGTGGATGGTGGAAGACAAGTATGCGGGCAAATCCGTCAAAGGAAGGACCACAGTCACGATATTATCGCCCACTGAGTCTACGAGCAAGTATGAAATGGCCGACGGAAAGGGCGGTTACACAACCATCGTAGAAGGCAAAGCCACCAAAGTCGGGCGTTAGAGATTATCGGTGGAGCGCGAAGTCCACTTGCGCGTTTCGGTAGTGGTTCAGTTTGAACTTGCAGCCTTCCGGGGGGTATCCAGCGAAAAGCTTCAGGTGCTGGAGCGCTTCTCCCGTACTGGCGCGGAGAATCTGAAATACAAAATCACGATCGACGACCCAGGGACATGGACAAAACCATGGAGATGATCCCCTTGAGTCGCTCTTCTGATCCGCTCTACGAGTACGCCTGCCACGAGGCAATTACGGCCTGACAGGCATCCTGGCCGGGGCCTGTGCCGAGGAGAAGGCCGCCGGCGCTGCCAGCCAACCGAAATAGGTCCCGGGCCCTGCTGCCCAAGATGAGGATCCTGCTTCACGAACATCTGTGTAGAGATTGTACACGGCGACGCAAAATGGCTCGTTACGAGGGCTATGGACGCAATTGCACGGGGCCCAGGTAATGATCGAGCCAATCGAGATAGGCTTTGATCAAATCCGGCTGCGCGACGGGCGAGAGGTGACCGCCGTCTAGGAGAATCTGTTTCTTGTCTTTGGCCGGTGTGCCGAAAGCGCGCAGCAGGGGTAGCTGAGTGCGCTCCACAGGTTGAATAAAATCGGCCCGCCCGTTGATCATCAGGACCGGTGCCGTCATTCGAGGCGCGTAATTCCAGGCGTCCACTTCCGGCGGACGCTTCCTGTGGGTTCCGCCCGACACCAACACCGCGGTTTTGATGCGGGGCTCCAGGGCCACCAGGAACGGGGCCATCTGGGCGCCCATGCTGACTCCGCCAAACGCGAGATGCCCCAAGTCAATGTCTGGACGAGTCTCGAGATAGTCGATGGATCGTCGAAAGTCCTTGGACCAGGCCACGTTCATATCGCGCCACTGATTGGGTCCCTCGGGGCCCGGCATGGGTCCTCGCTCCAAAGTTCCCTTGTACCCAGGGACCAGGACGGCGCGTCCGGAGCGAAGCAAGAAGCCGAACAAGAGAGACGCTGTGGCCTCATCATACGGATGTCGATCGCTCAAAATGTCCACGCCGCCCATGAACACTACTAGCTGGTAGGGAGGCCCGGCATTCTTCGGAAGATAAAGATGAGCGCTCACCCGCTCCCCGTTGTAGGCAGCCAGAAAGGATATGTTTTCCAGGCGCCAGTAGGCGCTTTCTTCTACGCCTTCCAGCATGGGGTTCAGGACGGACCGGTCGTATTCGAGGAGCCGCTGAAAGATCTTAAAGGTCTGATCGTCTACCGGCTTATCATTTCTCCGGTCGTTGGCGAAATAGACGACCGTGCCCCTCAGCGAATTCGGCACGGGCGACACGTAACGCACGCAGCGGAAGCCGAAGTAAGCTTTGCGCTCTAGGGGCGGTTGCGCATCATGTGCGCCGATACCCGCGTAACTGGGCGTATTCCAAGCACCGCCCAGCGTATAGCGCAGATCGCCGATTGCCGTGGACGACCACTCCTGAACATTACCCGCCATGTCGAAAGTGCCAAACTGCCCCAACGCGCGATGTTGCAGCGTCGTTTCCGGACCCCGGCCACCGAAGTTTCCGAATCTGAGCACGTCGGAGAAGGGTCCGGTGTCACCTGCATAAAGCCAGTGGTACGCAGTGGGCAGGCTCTTTCCCGCGAACTCTGCATACGCCGCGGCCTCATACCAACTGACGCCGCCCACCGGGAAATCCGCTTGCTCCTCGGGGTAGGAGCCCAGCCGCCAGATGGAGGGCCCAGGCCGGCCTGTTTCATCGCGAAACTCCGACATCGCTTGTTCCCAGGTGAGAGTCTTGCCGGAGCGCTGAAATGGCTCTTTCCAAAAATCACGCTTCCGATATCCCCCATGATCGACGAACTCTTTGAACTCGCGGTTGGTGACCTCGAACCGGTCGATCCAGAATCCGGGAATGGGTTTGGGGGTGCTCACTCCCAGCCAAGTCACGCCACGGCCGGGTGGCGCCCACACCATCCCGGGCGGCGTGGAAGCTTTGGAGTGGAGTTCGATTTTTGCCGATTCCGCCAGGAAAGTTCCGCCAAGGCTGAGAGTACGGTCCACCGTTTCGAAACCCGATTTCACCGTGCGGATCCGGTAGTAGCCGCGGGGATAGGAGCTTCGTGGAATACGGTCCGTCTTCACCGGAGAACGTCCCAAGGAGTCCCACGCCGCTTCGTCGTCCGGAGCGGTGTAATCGCGGATGTACAAATCAGCACCGGCGGGCTCGGTTTCAATGGTGACGGTCGCACGGGGAACCAGGTCCCTCAGGCGGATCAACTCCGGAGATGCGGGGGCGTAGCGTTCGGCTTGACGCAACAGATCCGTGGCGGCCAGCCAGCGCGATTCCCGCATCAGCCGGGCGACTTGGGGCAGCGCCTCATTTTGCGCCCAGCGGGAACGGGATGCACGAAGGTAGGCTTGTGTGCCGAAAACGCCGGCTCCGACGAGCAGAAACACCGCCACCGCGGCAATGGCTCGGCGGCTGAATTTGGCTCCTCGTTCCCATTGGCGCAAAGAGTCGCGGACCTCCGCCGCGGTTTGCGGGCGGCCTGCAGGTTCTTTGTCGAGCAATCGGAGAATCAGATTGCCAAGCTCCGCCGGAGCCTTGGGCAGCGGCGGCACGTTCACCGGCGCGGCATTGAGCATGTTTCCAAGAGACGATCCGGGAAATGGCGGGACGTCGGCCGTCATCTCGTACAGCACCAAGCCGAGCGAGAACAAGTCGCTGCGGGCATCCGCCGGCTTTCCCCGCAGTTGCTCGGGCGCCATGTAGGCGGGCGTGCCAATCACGGCGTTTTCCTCGGTTAGTCCAGGATCCGTGGCGGTTTTGGCGACTCCGAAATCCAGGACCTTGACGCCGTTGCGGGTGAGAAAAATATTGGAAGGCTTGAGGTCGCGATGAACTACGCCCATCCGATGCGCTTCCGCCAATGCGTCCGATATCTGATCGCCGTAGCGCAGGATTTCGTCCACCGGCAGAGGTCCCTGGCGTAGGCGCGCCGCAAGTGTCTCTCCCTCCAACAGCTCCATCACAAGATAGTTGGGGCCCACATCGTAGAGCGTGCAAATATGCGGATGGTTGAGAGCGGCGATGGCACGGGCTTCGCGTTCGAAGCGGGCGCCGAATCGCGCGCCGGCAATTTTGATCGCGACGTCGCGGCCGAGTCTTGAATCGCGCGCCCGATAGACGGCACCCATGCCGCCTTCGCCGAGTTTGTTTATCAAGCGATAAGGCCCAAGTTGCGTTTCGGACTCATCCTGGCGGGTTTCGTCCAGAAGACCTGGTGCGTGTTCCCAGGCAGGGCCGCTGAGCGGGCCGTCGTCATCACTGGATTGGGCTAATAAAGATTCCACCTCTCGCTGCAAGTCTATGTCATCGCCACAGGCTTGGGCCAAAAAATTCGAGCGCAGGTTGGAAGGCTGCTCAACGGCGGAGTGGTAGAGTTCTTCGACTTTTTTCCAGCGCTGCGGTGTCATGTATCGCTCTTCTTAATTCTCCCAAGCCATCCTACCGGTGCGCGGCCAGTAGGTTACTCGCCGGTCGTCCCATGCGGGCCGATAAGCCCCGGTGAATCAGACGGACGTCTTCTTCGGTGAAGGTAAGGGGTTTCGTTTCCATACTCCGATATTCATCCACATCCCAGTGGGCTTTCATAATACCGGTTTCAGAATGCCGGTCCAACCCTTGCAGCATGTGAGCGATCTCATGCACCAGCACATGGGCCAGCAGGGACGGCGTCTGCGTGGTGTTCCCACGATTGATGCGGTTATAGAACACTTGAATGTGCTGACCCTCGAAGGGCAGCGCATATGCCAATGCTGCTGGCTGGGTCTTTGGCGCGTCCGCGACCACATCCACGAGGATGGCTTGCTGAGGATGCGCCCGGCAAAAGCGCGCGCCGTCATGCCAAATGAGATCCACCCCGATCTCGGCGAACATCTTTTGGGCGGTTACCGTGGCTCTTGCCACAGGCTCAGCGGCTTCCGTTGTGTGGCTAATACAAACGGTTAGCTTCTTGCCCGAGTCCGCGCCTGGAACCTCCGCCGGTTGCGTCCAAGCCGTCATACCCGCAGCCGCCAACGCCGCCAAATTCGCTTTGATTTGCACTCTCTTCTTGCCTCCACCCAGGTAAGTGCGAATGGAGAGCGAGAACTATAACGCGGGGAAAAATGAGTGAGTCTCAAGTTTGCGCGGCTCGGTAAGCGGGGTATAATTCATTTCAATTGAGAGAGTTATGAGTGTCGAGTCGAGTGAAATCACGAGGCTCTTGAAAGCCTGGTCGAGCGGCGACCAGGGAGCTTTGGAGCAACTGACGCCCAAGGTCTATGCAGAACTGCATCGCATGGCCGGCAAGCACATGCGCAATGAGCGCGCGGGGAACACGCTACAGGCGACAGCACTGGTCCATGAAGTCTACTTGAGGCTGGTGGATGGTGCGAATGTGAACTGGCAGGATCGTGCGCATTTCTTTGCCGTTTCGGCGGTGATGATGCGGCGGATTCTGGTCGGTCGGGCCAGGAAGCGCGGCTCGGCGAAGCGGGGCGGTGCCATGCTGAAGGTGAATCTGGATGAAGTCGTGGAGGTCGCCTCAGGCAACCAGGCTCGCGAGATTGTCGCCATGGATGAGGCGCTGCAAGAACTAGCCAAGCTGGACGCACGCAAGGCTAAGGTCGTCGAACTGCGGTTCTTTGGCGGTTTGAGCGTGGAAGAGACTGCCGAGGTGCTGAAGATTTCCGGCCAGAGCGTGATGCGCGATTGGAGGCTGGCGAAGGCGTGGCTGATGCGCGAGCTGAGCAGCGAATAAGGAATCTCCGCGATCTGCCTGTCCCCGCGACGCGGGATTGGGTTCCGAGCAGCCGAGGCCCTGGAAGTCCCGGGCGCCGAACTCGGCCTCGGCGAAAACCAAAGCCGACAAGCAGACTTGGACACCGCGCCGAACCGCTGACGGACATCCGGACCTCCAGGGGTCTTGGGCCAACAACACCGCAACTCCGCTCGAGCGACCGAAGGAACTGGCGGGGCGGGAATCTCTCACTGACGAGGAAACGGCGGCACTCAGGAAGAAAGCGCGTGAGCTCTTCAACGGCCGGAGACGCGGCGTTCGGCTCGGAGTCCTTGAGGTCAACTACAGTTCGGCAATCCCCGTTCACGCACAAGGACATGGCTCCAGTGAATGGGCGAAGCCTAAGCATGGGCAACGGCCTAGTGTAGTGCGGCAAGCAGACCAACGATTATCCAGATGCGCAAAAGGGGACTGGCTCGAATTTCGCCGTCGTTGCGAAAT
>JBGPHB010000233.1:0-6810 GCA_041484155.1 Bryobacteraceae bacterium | reverse complement strand
GCTGCCCAGTGGGGCAGCCAGGCCGGGCTACGAGCCGGCCTCGGGGCCGGCTTTCTTCACCGCGCGGCACCGAAACGCCGCCCGGGAGGCCGGCTCGCCGCCAAGACTGGCTGCCCCACAAGGACAAGGGAAAGGGAAAGCACAAGGGCGGAGCCCTCCTCGCCGTCCTCTGGCTCTCCGCGGGCTTGGCCGCCATCGCCTTTTCCATCTCCACCACCGTACGCGCCGAAACCGACCGCGTCTCCACCACGGCCGACGGCTTACGCACCTGGTATCTAGCCACCGGCTCCGTCGACCGCGCCATCCAATGGATGCTGTGGGGCTCGGAGTATCGCAATCCGGACGGTTCTCCCCGCTTCTGGGATTTCAACCAGCCGCGAATGTACCTGTCCTACCCCAGCGGAGACGCTGTGGTCGAAGTGATTCCGGAAGCGGCCAAGCTGAACATCAATATCGCCAACCCCGACGATCTGTCGAAGGTGGTGTTCGCGGTCAGCGGCGATGTCGCGCGCACGCGTCAAATCGTTGAAGGCATTCTCGACTGGCGCAATCCCGCTGCTCCTCCCACCGTATTCGATCAGTTTTACCTGACCATCCATCCGACTTTTCGGGCCCGCCACGCGTCTTTTGAAGAGATCGAGGAACTACTCCTGGTGCGCGGCATGACTTCCGAGTTGTTTTATGGCAACTACGTCCCGGATTCCGACGGCCGCTTGTACGCAAGCGGCGGCCTCCGGGATTGTCTCTCCGTGTGGGGCGGATACGGGCCATTCGACATCAATGCCGCGAGTCCGGCACTGATGCAAGCGATGGGCGTGCCCCCGGAGGGTGTGGCTGCGATCGTCAGCCGCCGCCGGACCCAGCCGTTCCTCCAGGGTGAAATGGCCAAGCTCGGCTTCCCCGCGCCGCGTTTGGCGATCATCGGCGGCAACGCCATTTGGACGCTCCGCGCCACCGCGCGGCTGCGGCGGCCTGACGGCACGCCGTCCGAGACCGTCCGCACGGCAGCGGCTGTAATCAAGCTCCTCGACCGCAAACGTTTCAACCTGCCGGTGCACGTCCTCCGATGGTACGACGATGCCTGGTCGCAGTCGGCTATCGCGCCGTTCCCGGGAATGCCCGGAGTGTCTGGAGTTCCTCAACGATGATCCCTTCCGGGCTCAAGAAATGGCTCGCGTTCGGCAACGGCGTCGGCATCGAGGTCGCCGGCCCGCACGGCTCGGAAACTCTCCGCGCCACCGCGGTACGCGTGCGTCCGACCGGCGCCCGCGTGCTCGGCCAGCTCACGGTTGAGAATTTTCCGCATCAACCGGCCGGCGTCTGGGGCACGGACTTTGCCGCGTTCCTGCGAAAACTCGGCCTGCGCCACGTGGCGGCCACCGTGCTGCTCCCCCGCCACGACGTGATCGTGCGCCATCTCGCCCTTCCGGGCGTGTCCGATAAGGACCTGGCCTCGGCTGTCGGGTTTCAGATGGACGGCCTGCATCCCTATTCCGAAGACGACGTGGTCTCGAGCTGGGCGCGCCTGGCGGGCGGCTCCGCCGTGGTCGTCGCCATCGCGCGCCGCGCCGCCATCGAGCGCTACGCCACGCTGTTCGCCGAAGCCGGCATCAAGGTCCGGTGCTTCACCTGTTCGGCCGGCGCCATCCATTCCGCCCTTCGATTATATGGAACCACCCCCCCTCCCGAAATCCTGGCCTACGAAGTGGGGCAGGCGGTTTCGCCTGCCATCGAGTTCTACGGCGAAAGCCCCGCCCGTCCCCTGTTCTCCGCCGCCTTCGATGAAGCCGCCGAGCCACGAGCCGCGGCACTAGCCTGCGCCGAATTGCGTCTGGATCCCACCACCGAACCTCAGCCCCTCGATCAACTTCTGGGCGTGGCCCCCGCCCTGCCCTACGCCGCGGCGCTCGCCTCGGCCTGCCCGCGCCTCTCTCTTGCGCTCAATCTTCTTCCCGCGAACCAGCGCGAAACCAGCTCGCGCGCCGTATGGATTCCCTCGGCGGTACTCGGCGCCCTGATTCTAGTACTTGCAGGCGCGCTGGCAGCCTTCCCCGGGTTCGAGGATCGCCGTTATCTACGCTCGCTTCAGACTGAGATCAACAAGCTCGCGCCGCGCGCCGCTCGCGCCGGAGCGGTCGATCGCGAGATCGAAGCCGTGCGGCAACGCACGGCGCTTCTCGACGAGTTCCGCCGCCGCGCCAAGGCCGACATGGATGTGCTGGGTGAGATGACGCGCATCCTGCCGCCTACCACCTGGCTCAGCCAGTTCGAACTCACGCGCACCCAGGTCGTCATCGGAGGCGAAACCGACCAGACGGCGCCGCTTCTCAAGGTGGTGGATGGCTCGCCGCTGTTCGAAGCCTCGGAATTCGCCATGCCGCCGATGCGGCTTCCCGCCGGCGAGTTGTTCCGCATCCGAACCAACCGGAGGGCGGGGAAATGACGGCGCTGAAGCCCCGCGATCGCCAGGCTCTGGCCATTCTCGCGGTGTTCCTGATTCTTTTCTTGCTATACGCGCTCTGGCCGTCTGGTTCGACCCAGGTCGTCGTCGCCTCCACGGATTCGGTCGAGCTCGCCGAAAAACGGCTTGCCAAGCTGCGCGAAACCGCCGCCACGGTGCCCGGAAAAGAGGAGATTCTCAAGAACGTCTCGGCCGAGCTCGCCACCCGAGAAAAAGGGCTCATCATGGCCGACACCGCGGCGCAGGCACAGGCCCAATTGATCCAGATGATCCGCCGGTTGGGGAGCCAGGAAGCGCCTCCCATTGAAATCCGTGCCACCGAACTGGGCGTCATCAGCGCGTTTGGCCCGGCTTACGGTGAGGCGGCCGTGTCGGTTCAAATCGAGTGTCGCATCGATCAGTTGGTGAACCTGCTGGCGGCACTGGCGGCTCAGCCCGAGTTGGTTTCCACCGGCGACCTCCGCGTCAGTGTCGCCAACCCGAAACAGAAAACGGTCGCCGTGCGGTTGACCGTGGCCGGAATTGTGCCCCGGAAACTGGTACCTCAAAGGAAAGGAGCCGGTGCGTCATGAGCCGCAAGGTCATCGTGTTGAATTTGGCATTGGTGGCGCTGGCCGCGGCGCTGATCTGGCTCCTGCGCGTGCATTGGCTGGAAGCGCGCGCGCATGAGCGCGCCATTTTCGAACAGGCCGCGCGGCTCAAGGCTATGCCTGCGCCACCACCCGCGCCGGCTCCCAAGCCGGCGTCGGCCTCCGAGTACATTGAAGTCGCGCAAAAGATGCTGTTTTCGAAAGACCGCAACCCCAACATCGCGATCGAGGTGCCGCCTCCGCCTCCGCCTCCGCCGCCGATGCCGGCGCTGCCCCATTACCACGGTCAGATGGCCATCAGCGACCCGGTGATCGTGCTCAGTATCGACCCCAACCCGACCCAGAAGAGTTACCACGCCGGCGAGAAAATCGGTCCTTTCGAGGTCGTCAGCTTCGATCGCGAAAAGATCACGCTCGACTGGAACGGCAAAACGGTCGAGCGGAAGGTCCAGGAACTCGTGTCGAAGGAGGCGCCGCCACCGCCGCAACAGGCGGTGGCCGCCGCGGCCGCGCCCGCCGCTCAGTCGTCATCGAAAGCCCTCGGAGGAGCGGCGTCGACGAATCTGGACGTCAAGAAGAACCCGGTGCTCGGCAACGACTCCGGCGGTGGATTTTTCAGCTGTGTCGCCGGTGAGAACTCGCCTTCAGGCACGGTCGTCGACGGCTACAAGAAAATCATTTCCACCGGCATGTTCGGGCAGGTCTGCCACTGGGAGCTAGTTAAGTGAAATTTCAACTTAGAACCATCTTCGCAATCGCACTCGTCGCCATCACTTTGACGGCGCAGCAACCACCGGCCCAGACAGCTCCTCCGGTGCCGATCGGAAATCTGTCGCTTCAGAACGCCTCGTTGACCGAGGTAATCGATCAACTGGCGCGCCAGTTGCACCTTACCTATATCCTCGATCCGGCAGTCAAGGGCAGCGTGATCCTGAACACCTACGGCGATGCGGCGAAGCTGGATGCGCGCGGCGTGCTCGATCTCATCTTGCGCATCAACGGCGCCGCCATGGTCCAGGAGGGCGAGATTTACCGCATCGTGCCGACCAAGGATCTGCCGAAGATGCCCATGCGCCCGGAGACCAACACCCGCAATATTCAGGAGGACGATCAGCCGATGCTCAATCTGGTCTTCCTCAAGTACGTCACCGTGGACGAACTGGTGAAGGTGCTGGATGAATTCAAGGGTGAGAACTCGACCATCTACTCCTATTCGCCCGCAAACCTCCTGTTCATTCTCGACAGCCGCCGGAACATGCGGCGCACGATGGAGCTCATCGCCATGTTCGACAGCGACACCTTCGCCAACCAGCGGGTCCGCCTGTTCGAAGTAACCAACGCCCGGCCATCCGACGTGGTCAAGGATCTGGAGAACATTCTCAAGTCCATCTCGCTCGACAACAAGACCTCCACCGTGCGCTTCTTGCCCGTGGATCGCATCAACACACTGATCGCCGTGGCTCCCAATGCTGGTGTTTTCGACACCGTCGCGGAATGGCTGAGGAAACTCGACGTGCCGGTGAAGATTACCGCGGGCGCCGTCGAGACGTATGTATATCGTGTGAAATATGGCCGCTCGGACTGCCTGGCCATGGCCCTCGGCCAGCTCTTCGGCTCCGGTGGCGGAGGTTACAGCGGTTACGGCGGCGGGTTCGGCGGCGGCTATCCCGCTCCGGTCCAGGGCGGTTACGGCGCATACGGCGGTGGCTACGGAGCTTATGGCGGTAACGGGGCTTACGCCAGCTATGGCGCTTCCGGCGGTTTTGGCAATAACCCCGGCGGTTACGGCAACGCCACCAGTTTCAACAGCGGATTCGGCGGAGCGGGCGCATGCGGCGCCAGCGGTGGCTTTGGCGGCGGAGGGTCTCAGGGTTTCGGATATCCCGCATTCGGCGGATATGCCGCGCAAGCGCCCGCGCCCAATGCGACTGGCCAGCCGCTCGCGGCCGCGTCCCCAATCGGTGGCGCCGCACCTGCCGCGGCAGCTGGAGCTGCGTCCCAGCCGCCCCAGCCGCGCATCGTTCCCAACCCTCTCGACAACGCACTGATCATACAGGCCGACGCCCAGCAGTATCAGAACATCCTGAAAGTCCTCAAGGAACTCGATGTTCCGCCCCGCCAGATTTTGCTGGAAGCCAAGATCTACGAAGTGGATCTTACCGATGGTTTTGCCAGCGGCCTCCAGCTCCGGCTCCAGCAGAAGACCGGACAGTATCGGAAGCCGACCGCCAGTCTGATTGACGGTGCGGGAGTATTTTCAGTCGGCACGCTGGTCGACAATGGCCGCGAATTGCTTGCGATGCTCAATTTGAGCGAGAACGCGTCGCATGCGCACATGATCTCGGAACCCAGCCTGATTGCCACCGACAGCATTCCCGCCTCGATTAACGTCGGCACCCAGGTACCCGTGTCCACGGGTGAGACCACCATACCCGGCGCGGGCGGCGCCACCACCGTGAGCAATATTTCGTCACAGAACACTGGCGTGACGCTGCAAGTGAACGCACGAGTCAACCCGAGTGGTGTGGTCACCTTGATCGTCAACCAGCAGATCAGCGGCGTCAGCTCGAGCGTCACGTCGACCGTCGGCGGAACCCCGGCATTCGATCAGCAAGTGGTGCAAACCCAGCTCACCATGCAGGACGGAGACACCATCGCTATCGGAGGCACCATCAAGGAAACCACTACCAATACGAGCAACGGAATCCCCGGGTTGAGCCGCCTTCCTTGGGTAGGCGCCCTTTTCGGCAATCGCACCTATAATCATACCCGCAGCGAGTTGATCATCTTCATGACCCCGCACGTCATCTACGACGAGACCAACCTAATGGAGGCCAGCGACGAGTTGAAGACCCGCGTCAAGCTGTTGCGGAAGTACATTAGGAATCTGTAACGCAGGCCCCGGCCTGCCGTTTTTCCGAGTGTTCTTCCAGGCGCCTAGGGCCCCCGATCCCCCGGCTACCGCTGTTCAGCCCCCAAAGCTCTCCGCTCACCCCCCCATTAGCCCCATTCGCTGGTATCCCTTGACTCAGAAAGGCATACATGGTCGAATGACAAGAAGTTGGCCCTAGACCCGGAGCGGGCGTATTTGGGCGCAACTGCAACTTTTTGCTTGACTTGGGCAAGGGTTGGGTGGTATCAATAATCTGACTGCGTCCAGCGTGTAACAGTACATAGCAGTTTTTAAGCGGCATTCATGACCGTGAATCCCGCGAGCACATAGGAAAAAGTGAGAAGTCAAGCACGGATGAGCTTTTTAGTAAAGCAGTCGAGCGGAGATCAGCCAAGTGTGAAGTCAGGCTGGAGGGAAGCTCGGATCCCGAGGTTCAAAGCTGAGGGGAATGCAGATTGAGGCTCAGGTTGAAAAAGAGAACTTCCATCAATTCAATTCCAAAAATTCACAAGGAGAAGGAAATGGCAGATTTTCGCAGATGGCTTTATGCGTTGGCCGTGGTAGCCCTATTAGCGGGCCTTACCGTTCCAGCCAGCGCGCAGAATACAATCCAATGCCAGACGAACACTAGTGTTCCTCCGGTAGTTCGTTCGCAAGGTTACGCGGAGTTGGTCGGCGATCTGGTGCTGGCTTGCACCGGTGGCAACCCCACGCCGGCCGGCGCGACTGTCGCGTCCGCGAACGTAACGATCTTCCTGACAACCAACATCACCAGCAAGTTGCTGGGGACTGGTGCGTTGTTCAGTGAAGCGTTGCTGATCGTCGACGATCCGAATTCGCCCGGTCCGAACTCGAACCGGCCGATT
>JBGPHB010000232.1:0-6847 GCA_041484155.1 Bryobacteraceae bacterium | reverse complement strand
GTGACCTTCACCTCTTCCGGAACGAACTGGTAAGGATAATCCATCGCGTACAGCACGCGATCGACACCCAGCACCGATTGCGCGTACAGAATCGGTGGCGCCCACGCCATTCCGCTGGTGGTGACGTAGAAATTCTCTTTCAGGTAGTCGCTCGGCTGCCGGTTCAACTTTTTCACGTTCGCGTACCGATTGGCCGCCACCATCCTGCGGTGCATGAAATCGATCCGGAACAGCCAATACGGCAGCCCCTCGCCCAGGTGGCCCACGACGATCTGTAACCCTGGGAAGCGGTCGAATACACCGCTGACCACGATCCGCAACATGTGCAGACCGGTTTCCACGGCGAAACCGAAAATCGCTCCGTCCAAACCCCGCTCCAGAAACGGGGCGATCATGGCCGGTGACGGCGTGTTGGGATGCAGGTAGATGGGGACTCCCAGCGATTCCGCGGCTTCGAAGATTTCCCAGAACTTCGGGTCGTCGAGGTATTCACCCCGCGTGTGGGAGTTAATGATCGCTCCCTTCAGCCCCAGCGTCTTGACGCCTCTTTCAAGCTCAAGCGCCGCGGCGGCCGGATCCTGGGGAGCGATCGCCGCAAGACCGGCAAACCGGTCTGGGCGCTTCCGAATCGCCTCCGCCAACTGGTCGTTGCTGGACCTGGCCAAAGCCACCGCGGTAGGCGCGTCGAAGACCTGAACACCGGGCGACGTCAGCGAAAGGATCTGTTTCGCAATCCCGCTCTGGTCCATGTCGTGGATCCGGAGTTCCCCCAGATCCTGCATCCGAGCGGCGACCTCGGCAATCCGCGGGCTGGGGTTGTACAGATAAAACCCGATCAGGCTGGAGAAGCCCGGGTCGTCGTTCGGACCGTGCTCCAGCAGCGCTCGATAGCGTTCGAACAACTCAGGAGGAGCAAATGCTTCTTCGGCGGCGATCCGCAGGTAGTCTGGATGCATCGTGCCGATTATATCGGGTACTATCCCGGCAGGCCGGGTGTCAGGTACCATTAAGTAGGGGATTCAGGATATGAAGATGACCACTCGGTTGTTTGGGCTTGCCGTCACGGCAGCGGCGCTGCTTCCCGCGGCGGCGAAAGTGACCTTTACCGAAAACATTGCGCCGATCGTTTACCAAAATTGTGTGACGTGTCACCGCCCCGGCGAGGCGGCCCCATTTTCGCTGATCTCTTACGAAGACCTGAAAAAGCGCGGGGCGCTGATCGCCACCGTAACCAAGTCGCGATACATGCCTCCGTGGCACGCGGCGCACGGGTACGGCGAGTTCCGCGAAGAGCGTCGGCTGACCGATTCGCAGATCTCCGACATCAGTGAGTGGGTGAAACAAGGGATGCCCCAAGGCGATCCTGCGAAGATGCCCAAACTGCCGCAATTTCCCGATGGCTGGCACCTCGGAAAGCCGGACCTGGTCCTGAACATGCCCGTGAGCTATGATCTGCCGGCGAGCGGTCCCGATATCTACCGGAACTTCGTCATTCCGACGCATCTGACCGAGGACAAATGGGTCCGCGGCATCGAATTTCGTCCCACTGCGCGGAAAGTCGTGCATCATGTCCTGTACGCATATGATGCCAGCGGCGCGGCCGCGAAGATGGATGGCGCCGATGGACATCCGGGATTCAGCGGCATGAGCGCCATCGGGGTCTCGAGCGCCGGAGGAAACTCGGGTAGTTTGGGCGGTTGGGCTGTCGGCGGCACGCCCTACTTTCTGCCCGATGGCCTGGCCCTGCCGCTGCCCAAAGGCTCGGACGTCGTGCTCCAAATGCATTTTCACCTCACCGGCAAGCCGGAGACGGAGCAGTCCGTCGTGGGCATCTATTATGCCGATAAAGCTCCGGAGAGAAAGTTGATGGCGGTGCAGGCGCCGGCCCTGTTTGGATTTGGAGCCGGGTTGAACATTCCCGCGGGTGAAAAGAGCTATACGATTGAGGACTCCATCACGCTCCCCGCGGACGTGCAGGCGTTCTCGGCGGGCGCGCATGCGCACTACGTGGCCAAGGAAATGAAGGCCACGGCGACGCTGCCGGACGGCTCCACGGTGCCGCTGCTGTGGATCCAGGACTGGGACTTTAGCTGGCAGGATCGCTATACCTACAAGGCGCCGGTCATGTTGCCGAAAGGCACGCGGATCGATGTGCGGCTGGTCTATGACAATTCCGCGGAGAATCCGCGGAATCCCAGCGCTCCGCCCAAGCAAGTGACGTGGGGCGAGCAATCCTTCGACGAGATGGGCAGCGTCACTCTGCAAGCGACGGCCGTGCGGAAGGAAGACGAGCCGGTATTGCAACAATACTTCGCCGAGCGCTTGCGGTCCGCCATCGGTCGGGGGATGCAGGACGGCACCCTGAAGCGGGCGCGCGACCACAAAACACCGTAACGCAGGGCCCTGCCCTGCTTTCGTTCAAACCGGGTACCGGCCGCCAGTGCCTAATCTTGCGCGAGATGACGTGGCGCACGCACTTTTGCGTGCCACGATTTGGTTCCGGCTTGTCCGGGCTAGGGAGCGGCTCTACTGCCCAGGCCGCTGGATTAACGCCGACTGCTGCTGAGGCTGCGCGAGCCGAGCCTTCTTGTCAAAGTACGCCTTAATCACGTCGCGAACCGTCGGGGCCGAGTAGGCACCCCAGGTACCAGCTTCGAACAGCACCGCCACCACGATTTCCGGGTTTTCGCGCGGGGCAAATCCGACAAACCAGGAATTATCTTTCATCTCGTGACCGGCGAGCTTAGCCGCCTTGAGCGCGTCGGCCGAGGCGCGCTGCGCGGTGCCGGTTTTCCCGCACACTTCTAATCCCGGGATCTGCGCCGACGCACCGGTCCCGCCTTCGTTCACTACGCCGCATAATCCCGAAACGATAGTGGCGATCGTCTCCGGCCGCAGTTCTGCCCGGCGGGGAACCTCTTCGCGCGTCTGGTCCTTCACCAGATGCGGCCGATGCCAGACGCCGCCTTCAGCCAGGCCGCCGTAAATCGAGGCCAATTGAATCGGCGTCACCGTCACCGCTCCCTGCCCGATCGCGACCGAAATCGTCTCGCCCGCGTACCACTTCTCGCGCTGCGTGCGCAGCTTCCACTTTGGAGAGGGCATCAGGCCGTCGTACTCATTCGGTAAATCGATGCCGGTCTTCTTGCCGATCCCCACCAGTTGTGCGTATTCCGCGATGGCGTCGATGCCGATCTTGTTCCCCGCGGTATAGAAGTACACGTCGCAGGAATGCACGATAGCGCGATGCAGGTCGAGCGTGCCGTGCGTCGTATCGCACTTGAAGTAATGCCCGAAAAACGTCGCCCCGCCTCCGCAATGCACGCTATAACCCGGATCGAGTGAGCCGGACTCCAGTCCCGCCAGCGTCACGATCGGCTTGAACGTCGAACCTGGCGCGAATTGAGCCTGGATAGCGCGGTTCAACAGCGGCTTGTCGGGATTATTGAGCAGGTCGTTCCAGTCGCTGGGGCGGATTCGGGTGGCGAACACGTTCGGATCGAAAGCCGGGCGGCTCACCATCGCCAGCACTTCTCCGTTGCGCGGATCCAGCGCCACCACCGCGCCGCGCCGGTTTTCCATGGACAACTCCGCCACGGCCTGCAGATCCAGATCCAGGGTCAGCCGCAGATTGTTCCCGGGCGTGACTTCCTTGCTTTCCAGCACCTGGCGTTCGCGGCCCAGGCTGTCGACCACTACGCGCCGCTGCCCGTCGACGCCCATCAGCGTGTCGGTGTATTGGCGCTCCAGGCCGAACTTTCCGATGATGTCGCCCTGCGCGTATTTGGCGAACTCGGACGTATTCAACTCCTGCTCGCTCACCTCGCCCACGTAACCGATCACGTGGGCCGCCAGGCCGTCGTGCGGATAGAGGCGCTGTTGGTTCTGGATCAACTCCATCTCCGGGAACGTCTCCGGGTCGCGATGCGATTCGACGAACGCCAGCTCAGCTTGCGTCAGCTCCTGTTTGATCATGATCGGCACGTATTTGGGGCGCGACTCGAAGCGCTTCAGCCGCGCGCGAACGTCGTCCGGATCCAGGTGCAAACCGCTGGCGATGGACTCCACGTGCTCCGGCTTCAGGTTTTCGCGCGTGAGCATCAGCGTGAACGCCGAGTGGTTGTCGACGATGACGCGCCCGTCGCGATCCAGGATTTTCCCGCGCGGGGCCAGAAGCGGCACAGTCTTGATGCGATTGCGCTCGGCCAGCTCGCTATTGGCTTCATGATCCCGTACTTGCAGCAGCCAGAACCCGGAGATCAGAAACAGGAAGATGGCGACCGTAAGATACTGAAACACCGCGATGCGGCCGAGCGCGAAGCGGGTATCGTCCCGGAGGAGCCGGCTGGAGGCTTCGGGTTGTGTGCGCTCAGGGTCCATCCGTTACACAAATTGCCCAGTTACCTTCAGTTTATCCAATATGTGATACAGGGGTACCGCGACGGCCGCATTCAGCACCGCCACCACCATGGTTTGCTGCGGTTCGAAATCGAGAGCCTCCCCCAACAGCGCCCGCGACAGCACCCAGTAGAAGAACTGGTGAAAGAAGAAAAAGAAAAACCCCAGCACCAGCCGGACCACCGAGTTTTCGACGTCGAAGCGCTGGCTCACCGATGCGGCAAAATAACCGACCAGCGTCTTGACAATGCCGAACATCCCTAAATAGCTGTTCGAGAGCGAGTCTTGCGCCAACCCGATGCCGGCGCCGAACAGCACTCCGGCCATGGGCGACCGGCGCATGAGCGCGAAATACACCGTCACCAGCAGCGGCAGTTCCAGAAACCTCAGATACGGGATGAACCGCGGAACATACACTTGAAACAGGATGGCGGCCAGCGGAATCCCGACAATCGCGGCAATGTTGAACTTCGAGATGCGGGTCTTTTGGGATGGCTCGTTGAATTCTTGCGAGAACTCGCTCATGGATTGGCTGGCTGCTCCAGAGTGAGGTTGTAGTTGGGGGCGACGCTCCCACGTCCGCCGTATACGTGTTTTTGCGCGTCGCCGATTTTGCGATACCGTTCGATGAGCCGGTCGGCGTCCGTCGAGAGGCCGCTCTGCGCGGGTGTGCTGGCCGCCGCCGGGTCGCCTTCGGGTGGCGGAGGCGCCAACAGACGCACCGGCTGATTCCCACCGGGCCCATCGGGTATGGATACGTGCACTCCTTCCAACACGATCAGCACCTCCTCGAGTCCATTTTGGAATCCGCTCGGCGTGACGTAGATTTCCTTGTGCGTTTTGCCGGCCCGCACCACGGTCGCCTCTCCCGCGGGGAGACCCTTGGGGAAAATGCGGTCGTCTCCCGAGGTGTAGAACCATTCGCCCTGTTCGACTTTTTGTTCGTTCTGCACATCGTTGATGATCACCGTACTATTTCCCTGTCCCTTGAGAGTCCCGTGCACGCGATTTTTCTGAGAGATGACTCCGGCGGCGAACGTCGGATCGGTGACCAGCAAGACCCAGGAGGCGGTGGCATACACGCGGATCACCTTGCCCACGATGCCGTCGGGGTTGATGACGGCCGTACCGTTCTCGATACCGCTGTTGCTGCCGCGATCGACCAGCACGACTCTGGCGCCGGAGCTGGTGGTATTGCCGATGATGTGCGCCGCGATGGTCTTGGAAGGCGAGTGCGCCTGGAAAATCGCCAGCGAGCGGGCGCGGTCGGCGGTGGAAAGCTCCGCCCGCAGGTACTGGTTGTCCATCTGGATCCGGTCGAGCTCCTTCTTCATTCGCTTGTTCTCTTCACGCGCGTCCAGCAGGACAAAGTAATCGCTGAAGAAATGGGAAAGGCCGCCACGGCCGGTCTCGATGACGCGCGCCATGGGCGTGACGGCGGTCACGGCCCAGACCCGTATCAGGCGCACGTCCTGATTGCTTTTCACCTGGTAGGCGAGCAATACGAGTTGCGCCAGGATCGCCAATAGCAGGACGGTCAGGTTGCGGTAGCGATTTAGGAAAAACTCCATACGCCTGCGACCTCACTCGATCGCGATTCGTCTCAGAAGCTTGAACTCGGTCAGCATTTTTCCGGTGCCCAGCACCACTGAGGCCAGCGGATCCTCGGCGATCGAAACCGGCAACCCGGTCTCCTGCCGGATTCGTTTGTCCAGATTCTTCAGCAGCGCGCCCCCGCCGGTGAGCACGATGCCGCGGTCGCTGATATCGGCGGAGAGTTCGGGCGGCGTCCGCTCCAGCGCCACACGGATTGCGTTCATGATCATGGCGACGCTATCGGAGAGAGCCTCGCGAATCTCGCTGTCGTCCACGGTGATGGTCTTCGGCACGCCCTCGATCAGATTGCGTCCCTTGATTTCGTAAGTCAGCGGCTTGTCCAACGCGAAGGCGGAACCCACATGCATCTTTACTTTTTCGGCAGTTGTCTCGCCGATCAGCAGGTTGTACTTGCGCTTCATGTACTGAATGATGGCGTCATCCATTTCATTGCCGGCGACGCGGACAGAGCGCGAATAAACGATTCCGGAAAGAGAGATCACGGCTACGTCCGTGGTGCCGCCGCCGATGTCAACTACCATGTTGCCAGAGGGCTCCGTGATCGGCAGCCCGGCCCCGATCGCGGCCACCATGGCCTGCTCCACCAGGTAAACCTCACTCGCTTTGGCGTGGTAGGCGGAGTCGATGACCGCGCGCTTTTCCACCTGGGTGATTTCGCTCGGTACGCCGATGATGATCCGCGGGTGCACCAGCATCTTGCGGCCGTGCGCCTTCTGGATGAAGTAGTTGAGCATGCGCTCGGTGACTTTGAAGTCGGCGATGACGCCGTCCTTCATGGGCCGGATGGCCACGATGTTGCCGGGCGTACGCCCGAGCATTTCCTTGGCCTCTT
>JBGPHB010000231.1:0-6858 GCA_041484155.1 Bryobacteraceae bacterium | reverse complement strand
TGTCGGGAGCTACTCTGGTGGGGCACTCCACTTTCGACAAGAAAGAGGGTATGTCCGGCGAGGAGCGGTATGCGATCGACAAGGTATCCAAGATTGCCGGCGACACGTGGCTGTTTCAAGCGCGCATGAAGTTGGGGTCCCATGAGGTCCCGCTGCCGATTCCGGTCAGCGTCAAGTGGGCCGGCGACACGCCGGTGATTACCCTTACCGATGTCTCCGTGCCTGGGTACGGATCCTATACGGTTCGCGTGGTCCTGTATCGCGACCAGTATGCCGGGACCTGGAGTGGCAAGGGGTTCGGCGGGCAGATGTTTGGAAAAATCGTTCACGAGCGTTCGCAATAGAAGGGGGCAGAATGGGTCAAGCAGTTTCTTTGTGGCAGCGCTACGCGTTGTCCTTGCTTCGCATCATCGCAGGCTTTACGTTTATCCTTCATGGCTTTCAAAAATTCGGATACTTGGGTGGCCTGGGCGGGCGCGCCGCGGCGCAATGGTCCATGTTGTGGATCGCAGGCGTGATTGAACTTCCCGGCGGACTACTGATGATGCTGGGACTGTGGACCAGGCCGGTCGCCTTCATCCTGTGCGGAGAAATGGCCGTGGCGTATTTCAGGACCCACTTTCCCAGGGGATTTTGGCCCCTGAACAACGGCGGTGAGATTACGGTGCTGTACTGTTTCTTGTTTTTGTACCTGGTTACGGCTGGAGCGGGCCCGTGGAGTTTGGATTACTTGATTCGGAAGAAAAGTTAGTCAGGTGACCGTGGCGCGTGCACTCTTGCGAGCCACGTTCACAATCATGTGAACGCGGGTTCGAGGACCGAGGCCATGCGTCGGCAGAAGTGCCGACGTGGCACGCAATGAGTGCGTGCGCCACGTTGTCTGCAACCAAAGTTCTACCGAGGACAGAGTTGGCGAGATTTTACGGTGCGCTCCTGGTTGCTACGTCCGCCAGGTTCATCTTCTGTAGCAGCGCGCGGCCGCGCGGGGTTTCCCGGAACGTCTTGAAAAGGGGACTGAAGCTGAGTATGAAGGCAACCGGGTGGCGCGCTTCCACCGCTTGCTCAAAATAGTCTGCTGCCGGCTCGAATTCCGAGCAGAGGACATGGAACATCCCGTAGCAAATGGAGCGGCTGGGAGCCAGTTCCGGAGCGTCTAACCGCGCCAGCAACGCTTCGCCGCGGGCGCGGTCCCCGGCTTTGGCGTAGCTACCGGCAAGAAGACCAACCAGCACGCCGTTCCACGGTGCAATTTGGACGGCCCGCTCGAATGCAGTGATCGCCTCTCGCGTCATGCCCTTCATGGTGTATATCGCACCCAACAGGTTATGGGGCACCCAGAAGTCCTCCTGGATCTCAAGCACGCGGCGGACCTCCTCGATCGCGTGGTCATAGGAGCCGCGGCACATGTGCACAGTGGCCAGCGTTATGTGCGGCAAGGGCGAGAGCGGATCGGCCGTGAGCGCCTTTTGGACCACGGCCGCTGCTTCGTCCAGACGGCCCAGAGGAATCAGGATAAATTGCCCGCAGGCAGCGCGGTCTTCCGGTGTTACCGGCTCGCAGGCCAGAGCGAGCCCGCATCGCCGCAGCGCCTCTTTCCAGTCATACTCGAACGAGCCGGCGATTTGTCCCAGGAGCACGTGGGCCCCCGACTCGGTTTCATTTAACTCCACGGCTTTGAGAGCGGCAGCCTTGGCCAGGGCCGCCATTTCGCGGGAGGACTTCAAACCCATGCCGGCAACTCCACCGAAGTACCGTGCCAGGGCCAGATGGGCGGGCGCGTAATTGGGATCCAGAGCGATCGCCTCGTCAGCATACGCTTTGCTGCGCGCCAGATCCTCTGGATTGAGTTTGAAAAAGTAGTATCGGCTCTTCAGATAGGCGTGATACGCATCGATATTGGTAGGCTGTCCCACGGCGATCGGCCTCCCTTCCGGCATTGCTTGCGCGAGTTGCTGCTTCAGTGTTTCCACAATGGCCTGCGAAATCTCATCTTGCACCGCGAAAATGTCGTTCATCTCGCGGTCGTAGCGCTCCGACCACAGTTGGTATCCGTTGGATACGTTGATCAACTGCGCGCTCACGCGAATGCGGTTCCCAGCCCGGCGCACGCTGCCTTCCAGGACGGTGCGCACGCCCAGCGCTTCGCCGACTTTGCGGATGTCCTGCTCCTTGCCGCGAAAGGCGAAGGCCGAGGTGCGCGCCGTAACCATCAAGCCACGCACGCGCGTGAGCGCGTTGAGGATCTCTTCGGCCAGGCCGTCACTGAAGTACTCGTTTTCCTTGTCCGCGCTCAGGTTGGCGAAGGGCAGCACCGCGATGGATGGCTCGGACTCGGGTGGGGCGCTGTGCGACGCCTTACTGGAGCGCTCGAGCACGGACTTCACGTCTTCCATGCGCGCGTAGCGCTCGTCCGGATCTTTACGCAGGCATCGCGCGATGACTTGCGCCACTTCCGCGGGGATTCCCGTAAGAGTGGATTGTTCCTCCCGCGAAACCGCGGCGGCGAATGCCCGTTTGCCGCTGACCATCTCATACAGCACGGCGCCGAAGGCGAAGATGTCCGAGCGGGTATCGGCTGCCTTGCCCTGAAGCTGCTCGGGCGACATGTAGGCGAAGGTGCCGAGCACCGCGCCCTCGACCGTGCGGGTCACCTCCGGGTCGGAGTCCCCCAGCATCTTGGCCAGTCCGAAATCCAGCAGCTTCACGCGGCCGGCGGTTGAGATCATGACGTTGGCGGGCTTCAGATCGCGATGGACCATGTTCTGCGCATGCGCATTCGCCAACGCGTCTGCAATCTCGATGGCCAACCGCAGCACTTGCTCTGCGGGCAACGGGCCGTCGCGCAGGCGGGCGGCGAGCGTTTCGCCTTCCACCAGTTCCATGACCAGAAAATCCGGCCCAACGTCGTAGAGCGTGCAGATGTTGGGATGGTTCAGCATGGAGATCGCGCGCGCCTCGCGTTCAAAGCGGCCGCTGAGATGCTTGTTGATTACCTTGATCGCGACCGGGCGGCCCAGGCGGGTATCCCGGGCCCGATACACCTCGCCCATGCCGCCCGCGCCGATGGAAGCGACAATTTCGTAGGGACCGAGCTTGTCGCCAGCCGCCAGAGACATAGAGTTCTGACTATTCTACTCTGTGGCAAAAGTCTTAGACAAGCTGAAGCATGTCCCACCAGTTGATTGACAATGTAGGACATGCTTTAGCTTGTCATCTTTTGCCACAGAGCGCATCCGTGGGTCTGATATCCTAGGTTCATCATGTCGAACTTCCGCGTGGTCTACGAAGAGTTTAAGGTTCGCGGAAAAGAGTTGGTCGACAAGGTGAGCGAGCTCATCCGCGCCGGCAACGTGCGCCGGATTATCGTCAAGGATGAGAAGGGCAACACCTTTCTCGAGATCCCACTGACGGTCGCGACCGTCGGCGCTATCGCGGTCCCGGTCCTGGCTGGCCTGGGGACCATTGCAGCGCTCATCGCCAACTTCACGATCGGAGTTGAAAAGGTTCAGGAAGAACCACCGGGCGAGCAGGCCCGATAGGCTTCGTCCAGGATCTCCACGACGTGCGAGACCCGCTGGCCACGGCCATGTTGAGCGACGCCGACGCGGAGTTGCAGCATGCAGCCTGGATTCGCGGTAGCGATGCGCTCGGCGCCGGTCGCGTTGACGGCTTCCATTTTCTTTTCGAGGAGCGCCATGGACATGTCCGTATGCAGAACGTTGTAGATGCCGGCGCTACCGCAGCAGATATCTGACAATCGCATTTCCTTGAGCGTCAATCCCGGTACGCGCTTCAGCAGTTGGCGCGGAGCGGAGCGTACTTTCTGGCCATGCGCCAGGTGGCAGGAGTCCTGATAGGTTACGGTGGCGCGCACCTCGCCCATGCGCGGGTTGAGCTCGATTGAGGCGAGAAACTCGTTGACGTCTTTCATGAGCGCCACGAATCGCTGGGCGCTTTCGTCGCCTTCGAGCAATTCGTCGTACTCCTTGAGCGTGGAGCCGCAGCCGCCGGCGTTGGTGAGAATCGCGTCGAAACCGCCGTCTACCAGAGCGTCGATATTCTGTCGCGCCAGTCGCCGGGCGGGCTCGCGCAATCCGGCGTGGACGTGTAAAGCTCCGCAGCAGGTTTGATCTTTATGGATCGTAACCTCGCAACCGTTGGCTTGCAGCACGCGCACCGTGGCTTCGTTCAGTCGGGCGAAGCACAGATTCGCGATACAGCCGGAGAGCAGCGCCACACGATACTTCCGTTCGCCTTGCGGGGGAAAAACACAGCCCATGTGGCGATAGAAGAACGGCCTCTCGACTTGAGGCGCCAGCGATTCGAGTTCGCGCAAACGGCTCGGCAAGAACCCGCGGACTAGCTTCTGCAATCCGGACGCCTGATAGACGTACAGGGCGGAGCCAGCGAGTCGCAGCAGCGTCCGGCTGGGGAGCAGGCGCTCGAAGACCAGGTTTCGCAAGAGCCGCGCACCGAGCGGGCGTCGCACACGATGCTCGATATCAGCGCGTGCCGCTTCCACCAAACGTCCATACTCGACGCCGGAGGGGCACGCGGTCTCACAGGCGCGGCAGGCCAGGCAGAGGTCGATGTGGCCGATGTAGGCTTCCGTGATCGGCGCGCCGTTCGACACTTGGACCATCTGGTAAATGCGGCCCCGCGGCGAATCCATTTCGACGTGCAGCTCGCGATAGGTCGGGCAGGCGTTGAGGCACAGGCCGCAATGGACGCATTTGTCGAGGTCGGCTTGCTTCGGCGCGTCGCCCGCTCCCTCACGGTCGCGGTTCGGTACGGCGCCCAGCGAACCGCGCGCGTTAGCGAGCGGGTTAGAGACGGCCATACAACCGCCCTCGGTTGAGCAAATGCTCGGGATCGAACATGTCCTTCACCTTGGCCATCATCGCAAAGTCGCCGGCTAGCGCGATCTCCGGCGCGTTCGCCGGGTAGTGCGCGTAGATTACGCCCGATCCCGCGCGTGCGATGAACGGGACGTCGAGTTTTGAAACCACGGCGGGCATTTGGGCGAGTGTGGTGGAGATAGGTACCACTCCACCTTGCGGGTTCTGGGCCAGAAAACGCGGAGTGAACTCGCGAATCTCGTCCCAGATGGATTCATCTTGAACTTTGGCATCCGGCAATTCGCCCGCGTAACGCGCGAGGACTCCTGGGTTGCCTCCCGCCCGCACAAGCAGCCTGAATCCGGAGGGCCAATTCACCAGGTCGATCGCCGACGGCTGCAGCACGCTACGCAGGATGCGGTCACGCTGGGCGAAAGCATCCGCGGCAGTCGCGAACTCCATTGCGAAAGTGCGCGACTCGACCGGAACCGGAAACACTTTGAAATTGATTACCGCAATGCCGGCGAGCGTCCCGAAAGATCCGATCATGAGCTTTGCCATGTCGAGACCAGCGACGTTCTTCACCACCATGCCGCCGCTATTGATGAGCTTGCCTTCGAGTGTGGCGAAGGTCATACCGATGATCATGTCACGGGCGGTGCCGTAGAGGCGGCGTCTCGGCCCGCTAATGTTCGCGGCGATCACGCCGCCGACCGTGGACCCCGCCGGCGGGTCGAGCGGCAACATCTGGCGATGTTCGGCCAGCGTGCGCTCGAGTTCGGCGAAGGGCATTCCGGTTTCAACGCTGAGGGTGAGATCGCGCGGTTCGTACTGAAGCAGGCGGTTCATCGCCGTCGTGGAAACGGTCACGTCGGCTGGCAGGGCATGGCCCTGCCCTACTAAGCCAATCGTCTGGTGTTTGGCAGCTAGGGCGCGAAGCGATTCCGCAAGCTCCCGGGGGGTTTCCGGACGAAAGGTCTTCAAAGTGAAGCTCAATTATATCGGAGTGAAGCACCTGGCCCGCGGTCAGTAGTTCTCAGTCGGCACGTGCGGAGTGGTCGTCTGGTGGAGAGGACTTCTTGTGGCGCACCAGACGCCAAAGTTTTCCGAAGCCCGCCTTCAACCGGTTGTGGCTTGGCTTGCTGATTGCGTCAGGGGTCAGCGGGAGCGGGTCAACAGCCCGCGTCCCTGCGTTGGTGCTCTGCGCTACGTTGGTCGTGCTGCGCTCCTGGGAATTTGTAACCACCAGTGTCGGCGTCGTGTCCGCTAGCGTGAGCGCCGGCATGACAGCCGGGACTTGCCCGTTGATCAACCAATGCCACGGCTTTGTCCGGACGCCCGCGACTGCGACCGTTACGACAATCATTGCGGCGGCAGCCCAAGTGAGCCAGGCTCGCGATGCCGGCTGAAGTTGGGTCCCCGACTTTTGGACCTCCATCAAAGCGAGCTGGAACTGCTCGGCCGTCTGAAAGCGTTTTGCAGGGTCCTTTTCCAGCGCCTTTAGGATCGCATCGTTCAGCAGCTGCGGCAGACTCGCTTCTACTTCGATCGGAGGCGTCGGCGGCGTGCTGACCTGGTCTACCATGATCGAGTAGGCGCTCGTGCTGTCGAATGGTTTCTTGCCGGTTGTGAGTTCGTAGAGGACCGCTCCGAGCGAGTAGATGTCGCTTCGCGCGTCAATCGAACGAGTTCCGCGCACCTGCTCAGGCGACATGTAGTACAGTGAGCCTGCGATCGAGCCGGAAATCGAGGCTCTTAAATCCGTCGGCCGCTTGGACAAGCCAAAGTCGGTCAACTTGACTACTCCGGTGCGCGTGACCATTAGGTTGGAAGGCGAAACATCACCGTGAATCACGCCGTTTGCGTGCGCATACTCGAAGGCAGACAGAGCCTGGCACGCGTAATCGATCGTGGTGGCCAAAGGGAGACGACCGGATTCGAGCAGCCTTGCCAGCGTGCAGCCTTCGATCAACTCCATCACCAGGACCAGATCTGCGCCGTTCCAGAACGCATTGTGGAC
>JBGPHB010000230.1:0-6883 GCA_041484155.1 Bryobacteraceae bacterium | reverse complement strand
GAATTATATTGGACAGCACGCCACGCCACGACTCGCAGGTGTACGCCCAACCTCATTCGCCACCAGGGCCGTCTGCCACAGCTTTGTGTAGTGTTTTCAGACGCGCAGTTTTAGGGCTGCGCTAGTTTTGGACAGCAGTGGAGCCCGCCTATCCCCGCCCTTCCATTTTCAGGATCATCCTGTGTTGGAAACAAACCCCGCCTCAGGATCATCTTGTGTTGGACAATTCTAGCGAGCCTGCCTTCGTCCGCTTCCTGTAAAATTGAAGCGGTCCCCTGCCCGATGAAGATCACCGGCATCGAAGCGTACCTTCTCTCATTTCCCTTCCCTGAACCCACTATCGTCAAGCGCGATGCCATGCTGGTGCGAGTTTCGACGGACCAGGGACTCTTCGGCCACGCGCCAGGACGGGCTTGCGAGCGGGTCAAGCAGGCGATCGACCGGGTGGTGGCGCCTTTCCTCGTCGGGCGCACCATGGAGGACCCCGACGCGCTCCGCATTCTTTTTCAGCAGGGACCTGGCGCGGACCCCGAGCTGGGGAACATCTATAGCGCCGTGGAAATCGCCCTCTACGATCTGGCCGGCAAAGCGCGTGACGTTCCCGTGAGCGAGCTGATCGGTGGCCGGGTCCGCGACCGGATTCGACTCTACGCCAGCTCGGGGATTTACATGTCGCCCGAGGAGCACGCAGCCGAGGCGATGCGCGTGCGCGACTCCGGGTTCAGCGCTTATAAAATGCGCCTGGGACGCGGACCGGAGGAGGACCTCGCGGCGGTGCGCCAGACCCGCGAGGCGCTGGGGCCGGACTTCTACCTCATGGCGGACGCCAACCGGAGCTCTGCACGAGAGTCGATTGAGCGGCTGGCGCGGGAGCTCAGCAAATACCGGATCGCCTGGCTTGAGGAACCACTGCCTTCCGACGATCATGAGGCGTACCTGCATCTGAAGCAACTCGATCTGGTTCCGCTCGCCAGCGGCAAGTACGAGCCGAATGAGCTGCGCTACCTGGACCTGATCGAGAGCCGCGCGGTCGATTATGTCCAAATGGACGTCGTCAGCCAGGGCGGCTACGCAACCGCGCGCCGCTTGTTTCCGGACATTGCGCGCGCCGGACTCCGCTTCGCGTTTCACAGTTGGGGCACGGCGCTGGACATCGTTGCGGCCGGCCACCTGGGCGTGTGCTGGCCTGCGAGTGTGGTGCGCTGGCTGGAATATCCGTTCCCTCTGGCCACGGAGATCCTGAAACAGCCGCTGTCGATCGAGCGCGGCGAATTGATCGTCCCGCACGGCCCCGGCCTGGGAGTGCAGATCGACGAAAGCGTCATCTGGCGCTACCCGTGGATGTAGGACAAGCTTCAGCTTGTCAAACCCCGCCCTAAAGCGCGGGGCCTGTCGTGCATCCGCAACACCCCGGCAAGCCCTGCCCGTCAGGGCGGGGTTCTGTTCGGAAATGTAGAAACTCCAGACCCCGCCCTAACGGGCGGGGCTTTAACGTAGGTTTACAACTCCCCGCAAGCCCTGCGCGCCGGCAGGCCCCGCGGCAGGGTGATCAGTTCCCCGTCGTCGAACTCGATTTGCACCGAATCGTCGTCAGGTATCCGCTCGAGCTCCCGCTCGCCATGTCCCAGCGCGGGCGCTCAGAATCTGGCTATACTGTAGCTAGAATGCGCCACGTGATGGTTCTGGCGCCGGAAGCGGTAGAAGACTTCAGGAGGCTCGACGCTCACGTCCGCGCGACGATTCGATCCGCTCTGGAAGCCCCTCTCCGCCATGAACCGACAAAGATCAGCAAGAGCCGGATCAAGAGGCTTCGTGGTGTCCGGCGTCCCGGGTATCGGTTGCGAGTGGGCGAAACACGGGTGTTCTACGACGTGTCCGGCGATGGCGTTGAGGTGCTCGCGATCATTCCGAAAAGCAAGGCTCAAGATTGGCTGACTGCATGGGGAGAATCAGAGTGAAGACTGTTCCGTTATCGAGCGTCAAGGACGATCTTTCTCGCTACCTCCGCCTGGCGGAGAAGGAGCAGGTTGTCATCACCCGTCATGGAAAACCCGCCGGAGTGCTGATCGGCTTCGAGTCAGAAGACGATTGGTTCGACTACAAGCTGGAAAATGACCCGCGTTTTCTTCAGCGCATCGAATCAGCACGACGCAATTTGAAAGCCGGGCGCGGAATCGCCTTGGAGGACGTTCGCGTTTAGATCGCCGGGGGTCATCCGGCAGACTCCGTCGCCGGCCGCCGCTGGGACGACACGATCACCCACAGCGCCCACGCCGCCACGACAACCGGGGCGAACTGAAACGCCAGCGAGCGGCCGCCGTACCATGTCCCGAGCAGAATCGGCGCGTCGCGGAGTGGAATCGCCACCGCCCCCCACGCGATCATGGCCAGAAATCCGAAACGGCGCAGCAACCACAACAACAGGTAGTTATTCACCGCGAAGACCAGCATGGTGAGAGCGACCTGCCAGGGACTCCGGCCGAAAGTTCCCAGGGCGACGACACTCAGCAGGATGGCCCCAACGATGTCCGCGATCCATAACCGACGCAGCAACAGGCGCAGGAACACGATCAGAAGAAGGTATGCGAGCGATGCGGCAAGGGCTGGCAGCATTTCCGACAACATCGCGGCGATGCCGGAAGTGACGCTTCCGATCCCAACGCGAAGCAGGGACGAGTCGGGAGGCGTTCTAAACAAGACCTGCACGCCCGGTATGACCGCCATGTCAAACACCTCGACCAGTACGAGACCGGCCAGGATGTGAGACGCAACCAGAGGGTTTCGAATCCGCCCGCTGCAAAGCCGCGTCCACGAAATCAGGCAGTCCGGCCAGTTCCGCCGCACGTAGGGCTCGATTGCGATATACGACAACCACAGCGTTATGGCAATCAGCGTAGCGCCGCCGAGCGCCTGCTGTACTGCGGCGAACTCCGACGCGCCAGCTACATGCTGCGTACTGAGAACCCACACGCTCAGGACCAAAGCGAACGCGGCGACCGCCATCACCGCCGCGCCCGCGCGATCCCCGCGGCCCAACCGCCAATTGCGCCAGGCGGCTAGCACGGATCCCGTCACTATCGCGATGAAGGCAAACATCACACCGATGAAGCCCGCCAGGCTACGAGCAGGAGAGTCCTCGCTTCCCCGAAAAGAGCCTCCCACTTGGAAAAAAACCGGCCGCCCTTGCCAAAACGCGGCTTCCACACGCACCGGTTCCGGAAGATCTTCGGCGTAGGTTCCGGTCCAGGCGAAGCGTGCGTCAAAGGGCATGGATGGGAGCGTTGCAGGGGCTACTGGCGCGAATCGGGCCGGATCCAGCGCCGCCAAGGTCAGAAGAGCTGCTCCATCGGCGGCCTGAGCCGCGCCTTTCGCCTCGGCGGAGGGACGCGCCTCCAGCCCGATCAGCCTGCCCTTGGCGTCGAGCACCACTCGGACCATCCCTGGCGCTGTGTTCTCCGGCGAGTCAAAAGAAATGTTTCCTGAGTCCGTCCGTAATTCGCCTTGGGATTGCCGATACCAGAAGAACGCCACGGGCGGCCGATGGCTAGCCAGAATTGCATCGCGCCGCGCCGGATCGTAGCGATCGAGGAACTTCGGGTAATCCGGGTTGCAACACTGGAACTGGTAGGCGACGCGACGCGGCCGTTCGGAATAACCCAACTGCTTCAAGATCTCCTGCGCCCGATAGGCAAGCGCATCGGGTGGGATCTCGAGGGGCGCGTGGCCCAGCAGGGTCGTCATGGGCGCGAGCCCGGCGCCGATCACGACCGAAAGCAGGATCGCCAACACACACATCGCAGCGGTGCGCGGGCTGAAGCCCTCCTTCTCGCCCGATGCGGCCACCATCTCCGGAGACGGGGTCTCTCCGGCGGCCAACGCCACCGCGATGGGATCGCCACCGGGCAGCGCCAAGGCCACACTGAGCGCCGATGACGGGCGCCGCTTCGGATCTACTTCCAGGCACCGAAGGATGATACGCTCGATGGCCGGATCGAGGTCTTTTACCAGCTCCGTGGGCGTAGTCTCTGACCGACGCTTGCCAGTGAACATTTCGTGCAGGACCAAGCCAAGTGAGTACAGATCGCTGCGCGTGGTGACTTCCTTGCCCGCCTTCTGCTCCGGCGCCATGTAGGCCGGCGTGCCGCTGCGCAGGTCGCTCAGCGGGATCTCGACTGCGAGCGCCGCTAGGCCGAAATCGGTGATGCGCACCTGGCCGCGTCCGTCGATCATGATATTCGACGGCTTTAGATCGCGGTGCAGCACACCGCGCTCATGTGCCGCTGCGAGGCCTGCGCAAATCTTGCGCGTGAACTCGATGGCCTTATCCTGCGGCAGACGTCCGATGCGGCGGAGCAGCGAGCCGAGGTCTTCGCCGTCAAGGTACTCCATCGAGAGGAAATGTAGCCCTTCAATGAATCCGATATCGTACACGCGGCACACGTTGGGATGCGAGACCTGCCGGGCGATACGTACTTCATTGCGGAACCGCACCAGCGCCGCTTCGGTGATTTGCGCGCCCGCGAGAAACTTGAGCGCCACCGCCTGGTTGAGGATCAGGTCGTAGGCACGGTACACCTCGCCCATGCCGCCCTGCCCGATCAGGCCCAGGACCCGGTAGCGGCCCGCCAGAACGGTGCCCGCGGGGAAGCGGCCTTCCTCCACGCTCGATGAAGAAGACGGAGCTTGAGAAAACACCGTCTCGGTTTCCGCGTCCAGCGGCGTGCCGCAGGCGGGACAGAGCCGCCAATCTCGATCGACTTTTCGCGCGCACTTCGGGCAGAAACGGGCTGGGGTGGGTTGAGTCATCCGGCGGACTCCGTTGCCGGGCGCCGCTGCGCACTCACGATCACCCACAGCGCCCAGGCCGCCACCATCGCCTGAATCCCGAGCCCAACCAACTCGCGTCCGGCGTACCAGGATCCAAGCGTCACCGGCATCACAGGCACGAACCCAGAGGCGACTATCAACGTCGCCGTGGCCAGCAGGCCATAGCGGCGGAGCACCCAGACCAGGGTGTAATAGGCCAGAAAATTGATCACGTAGTTCACGGCATTCTGGTAAACGCTGCCACCCCCGATCACACTGAACGTGCCCAATAGAATGGCTCCGAGCACGTCCGCGATCCACATGCGGCGAGTCAGGAAGCGTAATAGCACCACCACCAGAACCAGCCCGATCAAAAGAAAAAGGTTGAGTGGCATCCCGCCAAACCAAGCCGAGATCAGGGACGCCACGCTGTCGAGCGCCACAGTCGAAGAAGTTTGCGGTTGCCAGGGCAGACCAACCCGGCTGGCGGCGAGTTGGATGCCGAAAAAGCCAACGAACAGCGCGGCATTGGCCAGCACCCCGGCCAGGACGTGAGCCGCTACCAGAGGGTCCCGTACGCGACCGGCTTGAAGCCGCGTCCAGGAGATGAGCGCGTCCGGCCAGTGGCGGCGCACGTAGGGCTCGATCGCCACGTAAAGCAACCAGAGCAGTCCGGCGACGAAGGCGGCGAAACTGAACGCCATAACCAAGAGGCCAACCTCCCAAAATCCGGCAACGTGCGCGGCCACGGGCGCCCAGGCGCACATCATGAGCACGAACGCAAAAGTAGCCAGCCTGGTAGCGCCCCGGCGGTCGCCGCGGCCAAGCCGCAGATTGTTCCAGGCCACCGAGGCCACGCCCGCGAAGATCAGGAGTACCAGAAATAACACGGCGAAGGCCCCGGCGGGCACCGTTTGCGCCGGCCAGTCACCGGAAATGTTGAAGTAGACCGGGCGTCCTTGCCAGGACGCAGCTTCCACTCGCACCTTTTCCGTCCGGCCCTCCGCATACGTTCCCACCCAGGCCATGCGCGCGTCGAACGCCATCGGAGGGGTGCGCTCCGGTGTGGCACTCTTGAAACGCGCCAGGTCGAGTCCCGCGGCCGTGAACAGCGAGGACCAATCAAACGGGCTACCCCCTGGCGCTTGGCCACTGGCCCCTGTTTCGGAAGGGCGCGCCTCCAGCGCGAACAGTCTGCCCTTGGCGTCCAGGATTAAGCGGATCATCCCGGGCTCAATGTTCGGCGGCAAGTAGTAAAAGATGACACCGCTCAGGAGACTCCGCCCGGAGAAGAAGAAGTTCGCGACGAAATCATCCTGGTGCTGGCGATACCAAAACCCGATAACCGCGGGTTGGTGGCTGGCCAGCAGTTCATCGCGGTTACGGGGATTGTGGCGCTGGAGATAGTCCAAATAGCCCAACTCGAAGTAGTCGAATCCGTACGCGGTGCTCTTGGGCTTTTCGGTGTAGCCCAGTTGGTTCAGCGTCTTTTGGGCTTGAAATGCCAGGGCGTCGGGAGGAATCTCCAAGGGCGCGCGTGCCACCACGCTGATCCGGCCGGCGAGGAGCGCCATGAGGACGAGCAAAATCAGGGTGGCCCCGAAGCAGCGCGCGGCCGTGCGCGGTGTGAATCCTTCTTTCTCTCCCGAAGCCGCGACCATTTCGGGCGAAGGCGTCTCGCCCGCCGCCAGCGCAGCTGCGATGGGATCGCCACCGGGCAGCGCCATGGCGACGTTCAACGCCGACGACGGCCGACGCTTCGGGTCTTCATCGAGGCAGCGACGAATGACGCGCTCGATGGCCGGGTCCAGGTCCTTCACCAGCTCCGTTGGAGTGGTCTGCGTGTCCGAGCGCCGCTTGCCGGTGAACATCTCGTGGATGACGAGCCCCAGCGAGTACAGATCGCTGCGCGTGGTGACTTCCCTGCCCGCCTTCTGCTCGGGCGACATGTAGGCGGGGGTGCCGCTGCGCAGGTCGCTGAGTGGAATCTCGGCGGCCAGCGCCGCCAGACCGAAATCGGTGATGCGAACCTGGCCGCGTCCGTCGATCATGATGTTGGCGGGCTTCAGATCGCGAT
>JBGPHB010000229.1:0-6892 GCA_041484155.1 Bryobacteraceae bacterium | reverse complement strand
GACTGCCTCTCATCCGGAAGGATTGGGCACTGCCGCTGCCATGGAGCGCGCCTTAGAGCATGGCGGCGTGAGACCGGAGCAGGTGGATTACGTCAGCGCGCACGGCACTGGAACGCCCACCAATGACCGGATGGAGACGCGGGCGATCCGGCGAGTTTTTCAGGACCATGCGGACAAGCTCCCGGTCAGTTCCATCAAGTCCATGATCGGGCATACCATGGGAGCCGCCAGCGCGCTGGAAGCAGCCGGATGTGCGCTTGTGATTCAGCATGGCGTGATTCCACCTACCATCAACTATCAGGAACGCGATCCGGAATGTGATCTGGACTACGTTCCCAATGAGGCCAGACAGCGCGCCGTTCGGATTGCGGTCAACAACTCGGCTGCCTTTGGTGGAAACAACGCAGTCACCGTTTTCGGGGCCCTTTCCTAAGGTGGGAAGCCGGGACGCGGTCGCGATCACCGGAGTTGGAGTGCTTTCGGCGATTGGTTGCGGCCGGGCGGCCTTCTGGGAACGATTAGAGCAGGGCGCAAGCGGAATCGTTCCCCTCACCTTGTTTGATACAGCCGGCCTGCATTCGCGGATGGCCGGCGTGGTGAATTACGATCCGGCCGGATTGCTGGGCTCGAAGGGGCTGCGGTATCTGAGCCGGTCCACCCATTGGCTGCAGTGCGCCACGGCGATGGCCATCAAGGATGCCGGGCTGGATGCTGCCGGGGACCGGTCCGAGTGGGCGTTGGTGGTGGGGACGGCGTTCGGCAGCCTTAAGAGCATCAGCGAATTCGATCACGAGAGCGTGCGCAACGGTCCTTCCTCAGTGAACCCGATGTCTTTTCCCAACACCGTGATCAACGCGCCCGCTGGTCAAACGGCAATCCGATTCGGGCTGAGGGGCCCGAATACGACCATTTCCGCGGGTTGTGTGTCGGGATTGAACGCGCTTGGATATGGCGCCGGCCTGATCCGGTCCGGTGGCGTCCAGTTTGTGCTCGCCGGAGGTGCGGAGGAGCTTTGCGAGGCCTCTTACCGCGGATACGATCGGGCGGGTCAGCTTTCCGGCCGGGAACAGGCGAGGCCTTTCGACCGGCGAAGGGATGGTCTCATTCTGGGAGAAGGGGCGGCAATGTTATTGCTGGAACCTGCTGCTGAGGCGACGCGTCGTGGTGGAAGGATTCTGGGAGAGGTCGCGGGCTTCGGAGAAACGTTCGGCCCCGACGCCGGGAGCATGGCGATCCGCATCGCGATCGAGGACGCCGGGATTGAGCCCTGCGACGTGGATCTGATCTGCGCGAGCGCGAGCGGGAGTAGGACGGGAGATGCGGAAGAGGCGCGAGCGATACGGGAGACTTTCGGCGATCATACTTCCGGATTGGCGATTCACGCCGTGAAAGCGGCTTGCGGGGAAGCGCTGGGGGCTTCCGGAGCACTGCAGGCTGTTGCCGGCCTGTACTCGTTTGCCGAACAAAAGGTTCCACCCACGCTGCACTTTAACCTGCCCGATCCGGGATGCCCGGTGGAGGGATTGCATCCGCAGGCCATCCCATGGAAAACAGATGTGGCTTTGGTAACGGCTTCCAACCGGGAAGGCAACCATAGCGCCGTGGTGCTGAAGCGGTTCAAGAACGGGAAGGAGCGATAGCGCCTTGGAGATCGGATTCGAAGAAGTGAGGGCTCTTCTGCCGCAGAAGTTCCCCTTTTTGATGGTGGACAAGATTGTCGAATGGGAAAAGGGCAAGCGGGCGGTGGGGCTGAAGAACATCACTGGAAATGAGATCTGGTTTCTCGGCCACTTCCCGAACCGCGCCGTCTTACCGGGGGCTCTTCTGATCGAGGGAATGGCGCAGACGGCGATTCTTCTGTTCCGAAAGAGCTTCGAAGGAGAGTTGAAACAGGCCAGCGATCCGGAGACGCTGTTTTTCTTTGGCTCAGCGAAGGTGCGGTTCTTACGGCCCGTGGTGCCCGGCGAACAACTCTTGATCGAGGTGAACGTGGTAAAGGTAGTTTCGACCGGCGGGATTGTGGACGCGGTCGCCCGCGTTGCGGGACAGGTCGTGGCGAAAGCCCAGCTTGGATTCGGGGTCAAAGCCTGAACCGTCAGATGGTGATCGTGTGGCGCAATCGTTTCTAAGGAGGAAGAGTGAAGCGATCGACAAGAATGGCTGCATGGCTCCTGGTTCCATTTGCCGCATTCTGCCAGGACAAACTGACCCTGGACGAAGCCGTTGCCCTCGCAATGAAGCAAAACCGTCCGATCCGGGTTGCTCAACTGGAAGTCAGAAAGAGTGAAGATGCAATCGCGGCGGCGCGAACCTATCGCCGGCCGCAGTTCAAATTCAACCTGATGGAACTCCAGTTAGTGAGCCACGTCGATTTCCTGTTTCCACCGGGCGCGTTCGGAGTCTTTCCCCAGATTGGGCCGGTGCCGCCTGCTCCGGATCCCATACGGACACCGCTGCGGCCGGCCACGATCGTGTATGGGGAGATCAGCCAGCCGCTCTCACAGCTCTATCGGATCGGATTAGGAGTCCGGTTCATGGAAACCAATCTTCAGATCTCCCAGGAAAACTACCGTCTCCAGCAGCAGACGGTGATCAACGATATCAAGAAGACCTATTACGATCTGTTGCAGACCCAAAGCGCACTGGAGGCGACGCGGGAAGCGATCCGGTCGTTTCGGGAACTCGAGCGGGTTGCCGGTGAAGCGGTGAAGGAGCAGGCCGCGCTGAAGTCCGACCTGATGGACGCCCAATACGGCTTAGCCAAGGTAGAATCGGACGCAGTCACCTTGAGCGACACGTCCGCCACGCTCAAAGAGAGGATCAACAGCCTGATCGGACGTGATGAGCTCACCGATTTCACCACGGTGGATGTGCCCGGTGAGGAGCTGTCGCAGATGGATCTTGCGGCGGCGCGGGCCAGCGCCATGCAGCAACGGTCTGAATTGCGGCAGGCGCGGTTGAAGATCGAGCAGGCCGAGCTCGACCGCCGGGTGAAAAAGTCGGAGTATATTCCAGACGTCAGCCTCAGTTTCCTGTATGTGTCGCCATTCAACATCGAGGTTGTGCCGAAAAACGCGGCCGGGGCGGGGTTGACCCTCAGTTGGGACCTTTTCGATTGGGGGAGAAAAAAACACGAGCTGGAATCCAAAACCAGAACGATTGAGCAGGCCAAGACAGGCGTGCAGGAAGCAGAATCCCAGATTCGGGTGGAGGTGGGCGACAGGTTCCGGAAGTTTCAAGAAGCCAAAGCCAAACTGAAGGTGGCCGAGCTGGCCCGCGACTCTGCCACCGAAAAAGTTCGGGTGGCGATGAATCAATACCAGGAGCGGGCGATTCAGCTCAAGGATCTTCTTCAGCAACAGGCCTCGCTGGCCGAGGTCCAATATAAACATCGGGAGTCTCTGTTAGCTTTTTGGACTGCCCGCACTGACCTGGAAAAGGCGATCGGGGAGAGGTAGGAACATGAAGCGACTGCTCTGGCCGTGCATTCTTACCGCGTTGATCACGGGATGTCAGAAGGAGACCGAGTACAAGAAGCCGCTGGTCGCGGTAAAGGTTCAAACCGTCGAGAACGGAACCGAAGTGGAGGGACCCAAATATTCCGGCAACATTGTTCCGGCCACACGGGTAGACATGGCATTCCGGTTCGGCGGATATGTGGAAGAACTGCTGATGGTAAACGGGGAAGGGGGGCGGCGGCGTCCCGTGCAGGAAGGGGACCAGGTCCACAAAGGAGATGTGCTGGCGCGCGTGAAGCTGGGGGATTACGTCGCGAAAGTGAATCAGGCGAAGAGTCAGATCGCCCAGGCGGAAGCGGGGCTGGAGCAGACTCGCCATGGTTACACGGCGGCGCTGGCAGGCAGGGATAAAGCCAAGCTCGATTTCGACCGCGCCAGTCACCTGTTTCAAGCGGCGAGTCTCACCAAGATCGATTTCGACGGAGCCAAGGCGGCGCAGGATGCGGCGCAGGCGACCCTCGAGGGAGTGCAGTCGCAGATCGAGTTGGGAATGGCCCGGGTGGAAGGCGCCCGGGCGCTACTGGAGGAGGCTAATCTGGCTTTGGCCGACGCGGCTTTGAAGGCGCCCATGGACGGATTGGTTGTCAAGAGGCTGGTTGAGATAGGGTCGCTCGTAGGTCCGGGAACACCCGGGTTCGTACTGACCGACGCCCGTCAACTGAACGTGATGTTCGGCGCGCCGGACACGCTTTTGCCGCACGTACAGGTCGGTACAGAGCTGAAGATGAACGCCGAGGCGCTGGGGCGGCTGGAGTTCCTGGGAAGGGTAACCCGGGTTTCCCCCGTGGCGGATCCCAAGAGCCGGGTCTTCGACGTGGAACTGGCAGTGCCCGAGCCGGACCCGCGCTTGAAGCTTGGGATGATCGCCACCATCCAATTCCCGTCGCCGAAAAGAGACGTTCTCCCGGTAGTGCCCCTGACGGCAATTGTGAAGGCGAATACCCAGTCCAGCGGATACGCGGTTTTTGTGGTCACCGGGCAGGGAGGTAATGGCGTGTGTCATGCCCGGGAAGTCCAATTGGGGGATGCCGTAGGGAACCAGATCACGGTCCGGGAGGGTTTGAAGGCTGGGGAACTTGTCATCGTGACCGGCGCGCCTCTGGTGCAGGATGGCCAGACGGTGCGGATTATTCCATAGGCCCGGGAAAGGAGGATCGTCATGGCACACGGAACTGAGGGCGCGGCCAACCTCGAGCATCAAAAGAATACGGCCCGTTTCTTCGTTGAGAATCGTCAGATTGCCTGGGTGCTCCTGCTGGCCACGGCGCTCTGGGGCGTATACGCCTACATCAAGATGCCGAAAAAGAAGGACCCGGAATTTCCGGTTCTTTCGGCGGCGGCCTTGTGTCCCTGGCCGGGCGTCAACGCCGACAAGATCGAGCAGTTGGTGACCCGCAAGATCGAGCAGAAGATCGCTGAGAATGTGAGGGTGAAAAGAGTGGAGTCGGTCACCCGGGGCAGTTTGGCAGCGATTTACGTGAACTTGGAGGACAACGTGGTCGAACCCGGCAAGATCTGGGATGACCTCCAACTGAAGCTCGATTCCATCACGGACTTGCCGGAAGGCGCCGGTCCGATTATTTTTCTAAAAGACTACGGGGATACCACGGCGGTCATGTTGACGGTGTCCAGCCCGCAGGCCAACGGGCCGGAGATTACCTGGCGCGCGCAAGAGATCCGGAAAGCCCTGGAGTTGGTCCGAGGCCGGCGCTCAAAGGCGGGGCTGCGGTCGGCGGGGATCATCAATTTTCCTCTGTCTGTGAGTCCCGTCGTGCCCAGGCAGACCATCCAGCAGTTCATTGAGTTGGCCCGGCAGAACCGGTGGGGCCGGGATATGGCGCCCATTGAAGGACCAGGATTTGTTGGCGTGGATGGCGATTTCGGACCTGATGACAAGGCGATTGAGGCCGTCTCGATGCGTTTCATTCAGCAGCATCTGCGGCCCTCGGAACTGCACCCGGACGCCTGGCCGTTGGTCATCATTCGCGACGGGAAAGACGCCGAGGCGCGGCTGCAGGCGTCGGCGGGAGACAAGTACAGTCTTCACGAACTGGATCAATTCACGGAGCTGATTCAGCGGACACTCCAGGGCGTTCCAACCGTATCGAAAGTCTTCCGCTCGGGTGTGCTCAAGGAGAGAATCTTCCTGGAGTACTCGCAGGAGAAGTTGGCCTCTTATGGAATACAGCCGGCTGCGCTGAAGGACATCTTGCGCGGGCGAAATATCACCTTCCCTGGCGGGCTGCTGGAAGTGGCCGGCAAAGATGTGCTGATCGATCCGTCCGGTGAGTTCAAGTCCGAGAAGGAGATCGGGGATGTGCTGGTGGCGGCCACTCCGACCGGTGCACCGGTGTACCTGCGCGATGGGGTGAATATCTATCGGGGCTATGAACCATCGCTCTACCTGAATCATTTCCAGTCGCGCGACGAGCACGGCCAGTGGCGGCGCAGCCGCGCGATCACATTATCGGTCTATATGAGAGCCGGCCAGCAAATTGCAGACGTCGGTGCGCAGGTGCAGGCGACATTGACGGAATTGAAACAACGGCTTCCCAATGATTTGATCCTGGCCAAGACCTCCGACCAGCCCCTGCAAGTGGAAGAGAATATCTCACTGTTCATGAAGAGCTTGTTCGAGGCCATTGTACTGGTGGTTGTGGTGGCGCTGATCGGGTTCTGGGAATGGCGGTCAGCGCTGTTGATCGCAATCAGTATCCCGCTGACGCTGGCGATGACGTTCGGAATGCTGCAAGTGATGGGCATCGATCTGCAACAGGTCTCGATCGCTTCGCTGATCCTTGCGCTCGGACTGCTGGTGGATGATCCGGTGGTAGCCGGAGATGCGATCAAACGGGAACTGGACCACGGCAAGCCGGGACTGTTGGCGGCTTGGCTTGGTCCCACGAAGCTAGCCACGGCCATCCTGTTCGCCACGATCACGAATATTGTGGCGTATCTGCCGATGCTGATGATCGGGGGAATGACGGGCTGGTTCGTGTATAGCCTCCCGATTGTCATCACTTGCTCTCTGGTGGCCTCCAGGCTGGTGTCCATGACGTTTGTGCCGCTGCTGGGTTACTACCTTTTGCGGCCAGGCAAGGCGGAAATCCCCATGGCAGAACGCCGGCACCGTGGTTTCGGGAAGTTCTACTACCGGCTGGGCGATGCTCTGCTGAATCACAGAAAAGTCGCGCTGGCGTTCTCGATTGTTTTACTGGCCTGGGGCGTCTACTACTTTTCCAACCTGCGGCAGGACTTTTTCCCGAAGGACCTCTCCTACCTCTCGTTTGTGGACGTGTGGCTGCCGGAAGACGCCAATATCTCCAGTACTGACGACACCACCCGTCTGGTGGAACAGGTGATCGTAAAGGCAG
>JBGPHB010000228.1:0-6917 GCA_041484155.1 Bryobacteraceae bacterium | reverse complement strand
GAACCGCGACAGTAATGGAGCGGGCTGAACGAATTCCTTACACCTTCTCAGGGCGGGGTTCTGGTTGGAAGTGTACGCGGGTCACTTCTCCGCAGCGTGCGAAGATTTCGGGCTCTGAGCACTACTTAACTGCGATCGTGGTTCCCACTGGCGAACTATAGTTCCCTACGATCAACTGAATCGGCGTCGCCGCTCCGCCCAGCAATTCGCGGGGCAACCGGACGTTCACCTGCAATGCGCCGTTCACGAGCGTGGCCGCCGAACCGGCGTAGAGCACCTCTGCCGGCAGCTTTCCGACGCGAACCAGGACCGGCGCCTGTGGATGGACCGGCGTCGCTCCCATGATCTGCCCGTCCGCGATCGTCTGGTCACCCAACCCGGCGCCCGTCGCGTAAAGCACCATGATCGAACCTGCCGCGGCCGGGTTGGCGGCAGAATTGACGGAGAGGTTTTCATTCAAAGCCGCGATTTGACCGCGGCCGGAGCTATCGGCGGTAAACAACCCGGGCGAGGTGGCGGTCGCGCCGACGATCAGGGCGCTTCGAATCGACCCGTTTCTCTCCACTTGCACCAGGGGAAACGGATTCGAGACGACCGCGGACGGAACCACCACGTTGATCAGGCCTTCCGACGCATACAAGATCGGCGCCGGATGGCCGTCGAACAGGACCCGCGTGGCGGAGATATTGCTGGACAGCAATTGGTTCGCGATCTGGCCGTTGGCGGGAGTGGCCGGCCCGATGTTGGCGCCGTAGAGCGAAATCAACTCGCCGGGCGCAATGGCGAAACCACCGTTGTCGAATACCGGATTCCCGGTGTTGCTCCCCGAATTGACCAGGACGAAGGGCAATGCGGAACCAAAGACCGGGTTCGCAAGCCGGTCCTCGCTCATGGTGATCGTTTGCGTGGAGGCGCCTCCGACGGTGTCGCCCAGCCAGTACCGTAGGACGGACCCGGTGTTTGGTTGCGCGGTGAGCTGGACGACCGTGCCCGCGTCGTAAAATCCGTCCGGCGAGGTCGGTGAAGCCAGTACCTGACCCGGACCGGAGGAGCCGGTGGTGAGCAGATACTGCGCCTTGAAAGTGGCCGTGTGAGTGGTGGAACTGCCGCCGGCGGTCAACGTCACTTGCGCGCCGGAGCCAGTGTCCCAACTTAGAAATTGAAACCGGGCCGTATTGTTTCCAGCCGTCTGGAGCGGGCTTACATTCAGCGTGTGGATGCTGGCCGGAGCCCAGGTAAAGCGCGCCGGGGCCGTGTAGGGTGTGCCGTCGACGGAGACGCTGAGCCCCGAAGGTTGCGAATTGATCGTGGTTATCGGCGCGCCGGAGAACTGCGCGAAATACTGCTCATTGGGGAGCGTTACGTCCAGCACCGCGTTCGGCGACGAGAAACCGTATCCGTTCAACAGGAAATTCAGAAGCGTATTAAAGTCGACAGACCACTGCAAGAACTGGCTGTTCCCCGCCGGCGTCGCCTGCACGCGGATTTGCATCCGCTCGGGATAATATCCATCCGTGGACGACGGCGTTACGGTCACGGTTCCCGAGCCTGAAGACACACCGGAGGAAAGCTTGTGCTGCACCGCGAATTGCGCGCAAATCACGGTCGTGCCAGACGAGGCGGTCACCGAATGCGCCGGATTCCCGTTGTCGGTCCAGCGCACGAACGCGTAGCGCGGATCGCTTCCCTGTAACGGGGTCACGGCGACGGAGTGGATGCTGCCCGGCGACCAGGAGTAAGAGTGCGGCGACACTGCGTTCACGCCGTCCACGGTGATTTGCAAGCCCACCGGGGATGTCGTGATGGTGGCCGCGGCGGGAACAAATCCGTACAGCCGGCTCACTGCGTCGATGTCGCCGGCCGACAGGCCGTCTCTCTGCCCGATGGGAATGCCGACCGGCGCCGTTTCCAGCGTATCCAGGCCATTGCGGCTGAATCCGCTCGGGAAGTAGTGCATGATCGAGTCGTAATCGTAGTAGCCGGTATCGGTGGTATCGGTTGGGGACTGGTCGAAGTTGTAACGGTATCGCTTGTCGACGTTCTCGTAGAGCACCGTCACGTAAGTATTCCGGTCCAATCTGCTCTGCTCGTGCAATAGGCCGAATGCATGCCCAAATTCGTGAATCAGGTTGCCCGCCGTGCACCCATCGGTGATGCGCAAGTCCTGCGCGCCGCCCTGCATGCCGACGAAGGATTCGCAGGCGGCGTCGAAGGAAGCCGGCACAAGGTTCACATAGTTGGCTTCGTTGGATCGCGGTGCCAGCCGAAGGGGCGTATTGCTGTTCCAATGTTGGACGGCATCCAGCACGCGCTGCGGGTTGGGAAGGGCTGGATCGATGACATAAGGCATGATGCCGTTGGGCCAGCGAACGGCGTTCGCATTGGGGGGAGAGTAGATCGTGGACTGAGGTTTGGGCGCCTCGACTTCCGCCACCGTGCCGATCAGAATATCGCCTTCCACCACCGCGTACCTGCCGTGGGTTTCGTAGGACACGGCTCGGCCCCGAAACATACGAATACGAACTTCAGGAGGGTTCTGCGAAAGAGCGCACCCCGCCCATCCGGCCAGCACTGCGATTCTGAGGCTATGTCGCATACAGCCTAGCTTATCGGCAGTCCGCCACGCCTATGTACCCGGCTAAAGTTCTGACTCCACACGGCCGATCATAACGGGGTGAAGGCATCCATCCGCAAGTACTGGTCTCTGGCTCTTATCAGCTTTCTTTCGGTCTACCTCGAACTGGTGGTGATTCGATGGCTCGCCTCCGAGGTCCGGATCTTCGCCTACTTCAAGAACTTCCCGCTGCTGGCGGCGTTTCTCGGTTTCGGAATCGGCTGTCTGATCGCACGGCGCCGGCGCAACTACTTCCGCTTCACGCCACTGCTGTTGCTGGTACTCTCGCTGGTCATTGCCTTTGCCTGGCGGGGCGGATACACGCATATCACCTTCGTCGACCCGTACGAACAATATCTGATCGGAACGTTTACCTTTGACGCCATTCAGATGTTCAAAGGGGCGTCGCTCGTTCTCGCCATTTTCGTCCTCACGGTGGCATTGTTCGCATGCTTGTGCGAGAAATTGGGCGAATGCCTGAACGCCTTTCCGCCGCTCGCCGCTTATACCGTCAACGTCGCCTTCAGCCTGGCTGGGATCATCGTGTATGCGGCGCTGTGCTGGGCGCGTCTGGGTCCGGTGGTTTGGCTGGGCATTGCCGCGGTGGGCCTCTTGGCCTTCTTTCCACGCAAACTCATCACCATCGCGCCGGCTTTCGCCGCAGTCGCCCTGCCAATTGTGATGGCCACCGGAAACGTGGTGTGGTCGCCTTACTACCGCATTGATGTCAAGCCGCTGGCGCTGGCCGGGAAGGACGGCGTACCGCACGATCTGGGTTACAACGTCGAGGTCAATCACGACGCGATCCTGGGGGCGTACAACTTCAACGCCGACTACGTCGCCAGTCTGCCGCCGGAGGTTAGAGACCAGCTGCTGGACTACTACAACGTCAGCTACCGCATTTTCGGGCCGCGCTTCAAGAAAATCGCCGTGCTGGGCGCGGGAGGCGGCAACGATGCCGCAGCCGCGCTCCGTTACGGCGTGGATTCGATCGACGCGGTGGAAATCGACCCCGGCATCATCGACGTCGGTCGCGAGTTCCATCCGGAGCGGCCTTACGCTTCCCCGAAAGTACACCTCATCAATGGTGACGCCCGGACATTCCTGCGCGCCAAGGGCAATGGCGGGTACGACATGATCGTATTCGGCGCGCTGGACAGTCACGCGGTGTTTTCGTCGATGTCCAGCGTGCGAATCGACAACTACGTATACACCGTGGAGAGCTTCTCGGAAGCCATGTCCCACCTGGGGCCGCAAGGAATTCTGGCGGTGACCTTCTACTGTTACAAAGACTGGCAGCTCGAACGAGTGTTCAACGCGCTCTGGAAGGCCAACGGCGCCAAGCCGGTGGTGGTCTACTCGCTGGGCGCCCAGAGAAACAATCTGGTGATGCTCGCCGGCCCGGGCGCCAACCGCGAAGCTTTGCTCGCGCATCCGTATGTGAAGGCGCAGAATGCTGAAGCTCTGGTCGGAAACGGCACGGTGGAGCCGACCACCGACGACTGGCCGTTCCTGTTTCTGCACAAGCGCGGCTTTCCGTTCAACTACGCTTACATGCTGATCTTGATCCTGGGCTTCAGCTATATTGCCGTGACTCGGGCGGCGCAGGTGAGCGCAGCCGCCTTCGATGGGCCGATGTTCATGCTCGGCGCCGGATTCATGCTGCTCGAAACCAAGGTGCTCGCCAAGATCGCTCTGCTCGCCGGAGCCACCTGGATCGTGAACACGTTTGTGATCGGCGCGGTCCTCTTGATGATTCTGCTCGCCAATCTCGCCGTGATGCGCGGCTGGTTCCGTGATCTGCGGTGGACCACGCTGGCACTGGTCTTGTCCATCCTTCTCGACTACGTGTTGAAGCTGAACACCCTGACGCTTGCGCCGTGGCCGGGCGTGAATCTCGCTCTCGTGCTGGCTTTACTTGCGTTACCGATCTTCTTCGCCGGCGTTCTGTTCGCCACCGTCTATAGCGGCGTCGAACTGGCCGCGCCCGCCCTGGGCTACAACCTTTTCGGCGCGATGGTCGGGGGCATCCTCGAATATCTCTCGATGGCCTGGGGGATCAACAGCCTGAACCTGCTCTCGCTGGCGGCTTACATCGGAGTGGCATGGTTCCTGCTGCGCCCCAAGAGCGTCCCGGTGCCGGTACTGATTAAGGTCCAGTAACTCCAAAGGGCCACAACTGAAGAAGACCTTGTTCGGGTGCATTCGCGTTCATTCGTGGCCCCAATTGCACCCCTTCGTTCGCTATCCTTTGGGATATGGGCTTTCCCCGTCTGCTCACCGTTCGCCAGCATTTCCCGGACAGGCGTCTGTCCGATATCCCGGACATCATCACCCGTGAATTGACCGCCTCCGGCTTCGGATCGAATTTGAACCCGGGCGCACGCATCGCCATCGGAGTGGGGAGCCGCGGAATCGCCAACGTCGCGACCATCGTGCGCGCCGTAGTGGACTTCTGGAAATCGCGTGGGTTTCGTCCCTTTCTGTTTCCATCCATGGGCAGCCACGGAGCGGCTACCGCCGAAGGCCAGAGCGACGTGCTCGCGCACTTCGGCATTCATGAAGGGGCGATGGGTTGCCCGGTCTTGAGCGCACTCGAGGTGGTCTCGCTGGGACACACGCCGGAAGGGATCGAGGTGTTCATGGACAAGAATGCCTACTCCGCCGACGGTGTCTTCGTGGTCGGCCGCGTAAAATGGCACACCGATTTTGCCGGGAAGGTGGAGAGCGGTTTGCTGAAGATGATCGCCATTGGCCTCGGCAAGTTCGCCGGCGCGCAACGATACCACATTTATGGCTACACACTGGGCCTGGAACATGTAATTCGCGCGGTCAGCCGGCAGACGCTCAAGAGCGGCAAGATTCTGGGCGGCCTGGCCATTCTGGAGGACGCCAACCATAACACCGCGCAACTCACCGCCGTGCCGGTCGGACAGATGGAACAGAAAGAAGAGGAGCTGCTGGTGCTCGCGAAATCCTGGATGGGCCGGATTCCGGCGCCGCTGAACATCCTGATCGTCGATGAGATCGGAAAGAACTTTTCCGGGAGCGGCATGGACACCAAGGTTGTCAATCGAGGCATCAACGGCGAGAGCAACCCATGGGAGACCGCGCCGCACATCGACCGTATTTTCATCCGCGGCCTGAGCCAGCACAGCTACGGAAACGGGGTTGGCTTGGGAATGGCGGAAGTAGTCCACGACCGGCTGGTATCGGCGATCAACTGGAACGCAACGCAAATCAATTCTCTGACTGCCTGTACGCCGGCGAACTGCCGCACCCCGCTCCATTTCTCCACGGATCGCGAGTGTCTGGAGAGGATCTGGCCGACCACCGGCCGGCATCAGAAGAGCGATGTCACCATCGGATGGATCGCGAATTCGATGGAGCTGGCCACGCTTCGCCTGAGCGAAAACCTCCGTGCGGAGATCGACGCGAATCCCATGCTGGAGATCGTGGGAGCGGCGGAGGAGCTGGAATTCGACCACGCGGGCAACCTGGCGGGCCTGCTGGAGGGTGTCGCCGCCGGGCGTTAAGAAATCGCTTCGACTACCGACACGGCAGACGAAACCGTCTGCCCCACCTTGCTCCTCAGTGTTTTGCGAAGGCGTGGGGCAGGCGGTTTCGCCTGCCAGTCGATTTTTTTACGGATTCTGACGCCGAAGGGCGGGGTTTCATTACTAAAGCGACCCCGATAAACCACCGATTTAGGAGAGTGCCGGAAAACGCATGGTGGAAACGCTCCCTCGCCCTGATCCTCCTATGCCTGCCGTCTTTGTGGTTCGTCTGGCACAATCGCGATGTCCCGCATTTCGGCATCTTGCAGGACGACGGCCTGTATTACATCGGTGGCAAGGCGCTGGCTCAAGGCTCCGGATATCGAATCTTAAGCCTGCCTGACGAGCCCTACCAGACGAAATACCCGCCTCTCTATCCGCTGTATCTATCGCTGGCCTGGCGGATGAATCCGTCCTTCCCGGCCAATCTCACGATCGGACTGATGCTCTCCTGGCTGAGCTTGCCAGCCGTGCTGCTGCTCATCTACGCGTGGTGCCGGCGCCAACGATTGCCGTCGCCTGTGACCTGGCTGGTGCTGGCGCTGTTCGCGCTCAATCCCTACGTGCTGTTTTTCATCGCCAACCTGGGTTCGGAGATGTTCTTCATGATCTTCCTGTTTGGCGCCATCCTGGCCGCGGAAACCCAAGCTCAAAAGCACTGGAAATGGGCGCTTCTGGCCGGAGGCCTCGCCGGGGCGGGTTATCTGGCGCGCACCGCTGGCATCGCCTTCCTGCCGGCCGCGATG
>JBGPHB010000227.1:0-6918 GCA_041484155.1 Bryobacteraceae bacterium | reverse complement strand
GTCCCTCGTGGGGAACAGGACCCAATTCTTAAGATTGTAGCGGCGGCCCACATCGAGTACAGCGTCGATCGTCTTTCGCTCGTCTCGCAAATCCTTCACGATGACAACACGGTTCGCGTACCGGGAGAAGGAGGAGACGGAATGCTGGTCATCCAGGACGTAGACGGGAATACCTTTTCGGCCCAGGCTGCGCACTACTCCCAATCCGGGGTGGTCGCCGCCGACGACGAGCGCACCCGTCCGTCGTGTTGACACTATGTCGGTCGGGTTCTCAAGAGTCTCGATTTGGCCGGTCGGCTTAAGCGGGGCTTTCATCATCGCACTGTCACTCGATTTCGATAGATGTAGGAAGTTAATTCCCTGGAAGCGAATTCCGTGCCTGCCACAAAGTACAACAGCGGTCCAAAGCTTCGAGCGGCGGTGGCGCCAATGAAATGCAGTCCTGGAACTGAACTACAAAACCCATGCCCGAGTTTGGGATAGCCATCCAATTGGTGGACCTTTTTTACAAGTCCCGGCGAAAGAAAGCCGTATCGGCTGATCTCGACGTTGTAGCCGGTACCCAACAACACATGGTCCACTTTTCTCTCGCTGCCATCATCCAGTTTTAGCTGCAGCTCTTCGCCTGCAGGTTTGGCCGTTTGAACGCGGCGCCCTGTACTGACTTTGACCGAGGTTAGCCGGCCGGGAAGCCACCTTGCGCCGGCAGGGCGAACAGCTCGAGTGCGAATCTTATCCTTAACTCTAAGCGGCAAGCGCAATACCAGATTCGGCGATGCCACCAGACGGCTGATTCCAGCAGGCCCGATGTCATGCGTGGAATATAGCATCTGTGAAACGGGTCCCAGATTGTGCAACCAATCATGCATTCCTATCCATCGAAGACAGGGACCTCGGGCGATCACTTCCACATTTGCGCCCGCTTCGTGCAAAAGGGCTGCCGATTCGAGGGCGCTCTGCCCTGCTCCTATCACAGCGACCGTTTTCCCCGCCAAGTGCGCGATCTTTCGACCCTCATAACAATGAGAGGCGTGAAGAGGGGACAACTGGTCAAACGGTGCTGGTATCTTTTGAAACGGTCCGATTCCCGCCGCCACGACTACCCGCCGGCTGGTGACGGATGCGCCGCTCTCCAGAGTGAGCCTGAAGATCGAACCCTCACAATGAAGCTGTGCAACGGGAGTCCGGTCTAAGTTCGGTCCCAGCTGACGCTGAAACCAGCGTCCGTATTCGACGAACGTCTCCAGCGGAACGGGCGCGGTTGGTTTCGTGCCGGATGCTGTCTCGTAGGCGTCTAGCGTGAACGCGGCCTGAGGGTCTGAAATATTTGATGCCACGCGAGGAGATCGCAAGAGCATCCCCTCCGGCATCTTAGTCGCCCAGAAATCCATCGGCTCGCCAAAGACGCGTACGCCAAGGCCCTTCGCCTTTAGATGGGCGGCTGCAGATAAGCCATACGGACCCGCACCAATTACAGTAACGTCATAGTCTGGTGACATACAAGCTTTAGAGCCCGTGGTGAACTGGTCCACGGAATCACTCAAATGTGAGTTCACAGATATTGTTCAACCTTTCCGATGAAACTAGCGAACCACGCGTCGCATATAAGCCTCCGCCCTACCGCAGTTCAGCCTTGAGCAGGTTTATGTGCCTTCGCTAGATCTGCGGGACTCGAAACGCGGGAAGCAAGCGCAGTCTCCCCTTAGGAGACTGCCGCGAGTTCGTAAGTGAGTGAATCGTTCACCATCACCGCGTAGGCTAGCCTTGCTCGCTCTCGCCCCTGACCCTCGATGCGCCAGGAGCCTCCTACGTTGACGACATTCAACTCGTTCCTCACTCGCCACCAAGCGGCGACTTCGCCCGGCAAGGCGATCCAGGTTTCTCCTTGCGACCGCAGTTCGGCAAGGTACTGGAGTAACTCGGCATAGACGCATCGCGCCGCTTCTTCGATGATGTAGTCCGGATGAACAATAAAGCTAATGAGGCCGTATTTTCCCCGGATCAGGGAAATCTGTTCTTTCCAGAGCCGGATCGAGTAGTCCTTGAGGATGTGGAACAACGAGTAATCCTGCGTTGCCGTCACCGGAAGTTCCAGAATCTTGCCGATGAAGAAGGGCAGAACCGTGCAACAGCCGCCCCGCTGGGGATCCAAGTGCGCCACGTTCGGAATGGACATGTCGTAGGAGAACTTCAGTGCATCGAACCAGTCCACGTTCCGATATAGTACGGCGGAGCGGAATCCAAGAGAGCCAAATTGCTGCCCGTAGCCGTTGATTCGCTCGGCGCGGCGCAAAAACTCCTCACGGTCGCTGAACAGATGTCCGTCGTGATTCAGATCGTGAACGTTGACTTCAAAGCCGCGCTGGCGAATGCTCTCTAGGAACGCTTCCGAAACCGGATAGCGCTTTTCCGGCACGACCTGGAATGAGCTCTTGATCCCGAACGAGTCGTTCAAGTCCATCAGCTTCGGACAGAAGTCGACGCCCGCGGACGTTTCCACGTCGTGCGTCATCATGGTGCAACTGGGAGCTCCGTCCGGCCAGAACCAAATGAAGGGAACCCGCTCGATTTTGCTCGATTTCATAGAAAGCACGAGGAGCCGTTCGAAGATATTCTCGACCGTCCGGTCCACTGGCCACGACGGGAAGGGAACCTTGTCCCATCCCCGGAAATACGCTCTCTGAAAGTGCTTCCGGACAGCGACCGGCATCAGCGGACGCACCAGGTAGTACATGCTTCGAACAACGGTCTTGACGCCGCCCTTTTCCTGGTTGACCGAATCGGAAAAGTACTTCTCGAACCGAAGGCTATCCACAACCTCCTCCGGATTGAAGGGGAGCTGAACCGTTCCGTTGGCGGTTACGTACGGGCCGGCATTATGAAGAGTATCCGTCACATGGCTTGCCGGAGCGCCAGAGGAACACTGTCCATAGCAAATAGTGTCCGCGCCGAGCCGGAAATAGCCAGGGTCCTTGGACAGCTCTCCCACGATCGAGAAGTCAACCAGATCTTCCGGGCAACGAAAGCGGTCCGTCAGCAGATGCCGCGTCACCCGACTTATGTTCGATGTATCTGACTCTGGAACCAAGCGAGTCCTCCCAGAGACATCTGGAGGTAGCCCAGGCTGTCAATAGCGCGAGACTGGGCTGGATGAATGAGCGGAGACTCCAACAAGCGGACTATTGTAGTCTTCAAGAAACGTGCGATGCCACAATTCAAGAGTCGCGAGCGAAAAGAGATCCTTCGAGTAACCGCCGAAACGCGAATCTTCCGCAATCAGGCGCTCTACGGCACTCTTCTCGAAATATCCCCTCTCCAAGGTCTTCCGATCGAGGAGGATGTCGCGGAGCCAATCCTTCAGATCGTGTCTCAGCCAGGATTCATAGGGGACGGGGAAACCGACCTTTTTGCGCTCCACGATCTCCCGCGGAATCCGGTCTCCGAAAACCTTTTTTACGAGATATTTTGCTTTCAAACCACGCACTTTATAGTTCCCCGGCAAGGAGGCGGCGAACTCGAGCACTTTGTGATCGAGGAACGGCACCCGAAGCTCAATGGAGTTAGCCATCGTGATTTTGTCGGCTTTCACCAGCAAGTCGTGCGTGAGCCACGTTTTGGTATCGATGTACAGCATCCGGTTGATTCGATCATTCGCCGGAGCGCTCTTCAGACAATCCTTCAAGCCTGCAAGAGACCATTCTTGATCCACCTGATCCCGGAAGTCGTCAGTGTATAGATGATTCGCACTCTTGGAATTACCGAATGGGTTGGAGTGCCCGCCGTAATACGTGGACTCCGCGTGAGTACCAAGGAGCGGTGCGAACCTGGCCACAGCTGAAGATTTGACAACTCGATTCAGCAACATGGCGCTGGAGGAGGCGGCGCCTCCTAGCGGCCCTAGAAAATTCCTCAGCCGCTCCGCCCACATCAAGTTACGGTAGATGGGATACCCTGCAAAGGCCTCATCGCCGCCCTCGCCGGAAATGAGCACTTTCACCGTTTTCTTGGCAAGCTGGGAAACGTAGTACATGGCAACCGCGGGAGGCTCGCACACAGGCTCTTCCATGTGCCACACGTACTGTGGAAGAAACCGCTCAAAGTCCTGCGCGGTGATGGTGATCTCGTGATGCTCGGTCCCGAACCTCTGGGCCGCCAGCTTGGCGTAGGGTCTCTCATCCACTACGCCGGGATCGGAAAACCCGACAGTGTAGCTGCTCAGGCGCCGATCCGCCATGCCCGTTGCGATACTCAACAATGCTGTCGAGTCGAATCCGCCACTCAGAAGAAATCCGACTGGCACATCGCTGATCATGTGAAGCCTGACGGTTTCGTCCAGCAGATCGGACAGTTGTCTCTGGGCTTCAGGAAGACTCAGTGCCGAGCGTTCGAAGCTCAGATCCCAGTACTGCTTGATCTCGACCTTATTTCCCCGGACGATCATGTAGGATCCGGCGGGGAGCTTCTTAATGTTCTGGAACAGCGTTTCGTCGCCCAGCAGGTACTTAAACGTGAAGAACCGGTCGATCGCGGCCGGAAGCACTTCCGCCTTCACGGCTGGGTCTGCCAGGATCGCCTTGATTTCAGATGCGAACAGCAACTCCTTCTGGGACAGATAGTAATACAGGGGCTTGATCCCAACCCGATCTCTCGCAATGAAGAGAGTCTTCTTAGTCTCATCCCAAATGGCGAATCCGAACATTCCCCGCAATTTCTCGACGCAGCCTTCGCCCAGTTCCTCGTAGAGATGAACGATGACCTCGGTGTCGGTATCGGTCTTGAAGACATGCCCTTTGGTCAATAGGAATTTGCGAAGTTCCTGGTAGTTATAGATCTCGCCATTAAAGACTATCCATATCGTGCCGTCCTCGTTGGAAAGCGGCTGGTGCCCGGTTTTCAAGTCGATAATCGAAAGACGGCGAAAACCGAGGCCTACCGGCCCCGAGATGTAGTAGCCCTCATCGTCTGGTCCTCGGTGCGCAATCGTATCCGCCATCGCCTTCACTAGCGCAGGTGAGACCTTGGCCGACTGGTCGAACATTACTTTTCCGCAGATGCCGCACATACAAATCTCATTTCAGAACGCCGGACGAGTGTCCAGGCATTCATCGCCAGATGGTTTCCCTTCCTGTAAGTCTCCGCATTTGCTGGTGCCGGAGATAGGCGATTGTCGCGACGTCGTCGACCTGGGGAATCCCTTTGAAGTAGCCGCTGATGAACCCATAAAACAGAGCCGTCGAACCCAGAAGATACGGTTTGCTCAACAACCGGCTCACGCACTTGACCACCATGAAAAGTGGGTGGTATCCGCAGACCCAGTTCGCGCGTCCGTTCTTTACGATTCCTCCCCACAGCCCGTCCGCCGACCCCGTATAGCGGTGGTGGAGGAGCCGAGGTTCGGCAAAACTACGGCTGGTCCAGCCGAGCCGGTTGGCCTTGACCTCATCCATCGTGTCCCATCCCGGCGCTGGCCAGAAACCGCCGATCGCTTCCCAGCAGGCGCGCCGGTAGATCTTGGTCGCTCCCCGGACATGGAAAGTCGGACACCGGTCCAGGAGTTCTTTGCCGTCGATATCGTGGTAGATGGTTCCGCCACCGACGCCGAGTTTGTCATTCTGTTCGAAACGCTTGAAGCAGCGTTCGAAGTAGTCCGGCTCAAACGACAAGTCTCCATCCAACTTGACTATGAAATCCCAATCATCACTTTTCAGTTCCCGATATCCGTCATTGAAGGCTTCCACGACGCCGCCGCCCGACTTCCGAAACCCCCGATTGGTTCTGTGGCAGGGATGAATCCAGGGATACTGCAGCGCGAATTCATCGATGATGGCTCCGGTCTTGTCGGTCGAGCCGTCGTTCACGATAATCCATTCCGATGGCCGAATGGACTGCTGAGCCATGCTCTCGATGGTGAACTTAATATTCGCTTCTTCGTCACGAACAGGCGTGATGACAACGTATTTTGGCGCTCGATTCGACATCTGTTACTCCCGCGTCAGTTCTCCGTGGCCCCGACGGCACGAAGCGGCGGCGGGGGCCCCGCTCCTGGCCGGGCCAGCAGTGTCCTGAGAATCGCGGTCCACTTCGTGGAAGCTGCAAACCGCGCTCTGTTGTTGACGGTCTTGTTCCCGAAGAAAGACAGCACGACAATCGCCACCAAGCGGAGCGCGGCCACGGCGCTCATTACGATTCGAAACGTCAGGGCGTAAAGAGGTCCATGATTTTTCACGCAGTAGTGCAGGATCGACTTCCACTTCATCACAGTCGCCCAGAGTGGCGTACTGCTCGCCCCGCCGTGATGGACCACGGTCGCCATGCTGACGTAGTGGTTGACATATCCAGCACGGGTAACCTTGAAACACAGATCCAGGTCTTCCGCATACATGAAGTAGTCCTCACTAAACTGTCCCACTTCGTCGAACACATCTCTTCGCATCATCATGCATGCTCCGGAGATGACCTCGACGGCAGCCGGTTCCGGACTATCCGAAAGAAGGGGCGCCGTTCCCCACAGCCGGCTTTTCGGCCACCGTGCCCGCAAGAAATCCGTGTCCAGCGCCTGATTCAGAATCGTGGGAAAGGTCTGGATACAGCTGGTCTGAATCGAAAGGTCGGTGTTCAAGAGTTTACAGCCGACCACGCCCGCTTCCGGCGAAGCCTTCAAATGCCGGAGCATGACCTGGAGCGCCGGACTCACTAGATTTGTGTCCGGGTTTATGAACAAAACATACGTCCCTGAGGAATGGGCGACTCCTAGATTGTTCGCCTTTGCGAAGCCGAGATTATCGGCGCTACGGATCAGCCTTACTCCGTCGAACCCTTGCTCGATTGTCTCGATATCGCGCTCCGGCGAAGCATTGTCGACGACGATGATTTCGAACTCGATTCCGGCCGTATGTTTAAAGATACTAACGAGCGCCT
>JBGPHB010000226.1:0-6937 GCA_041484155.1 Bryobacteraceae bacterium | reverse complement strand
TGTCGGATAGCACGGGCACGCCGATTTGTTTACGCACCAAGCCGAGAATGCGCAGCCCCTCCTTCAATCCCGGCCCGCGGTATGAAGTGACGCTCGACCGGTTCGCCTTATCGAACGAAGCCTTGAAGATGAACGGCCCGGCCACCTTTGCGATCTCGCGTGCCAAAAAGTGGACGTGCTCTTCGCTCTCGATGACACACGGCCCGGCGATCAAAGCCAGCGGAGCGCCGCCGCCGATCTCAAGCTGTGACGTGATCCGCACTGGCGCCGATTTCCCTCTGCATCCGCGGCCGTTGCCGATCGAGGGCCGCGCCGATGAACGCGCGGAACAAGGGATGCGGTTCGAGCGGCTTGGACTTGAACTCGGGATGGAACTGGCAACCCAGATACCAGGGGTGATCCGCAAGCTCGCAGATCTCGACGTAGACGCCGTCGGGCGTCTCGCCAGTGAGCCGCATGCCGTGTTCCTTGAGAATGCTTTCGTACTCGCGGTTGAACTCGTAACGGTGGCGATGGCGCTCGCTGATTTCAGGCTTGCCGTAGGCGCGGCGCGCAAAGCTGTCGGCGGCGAGCAAACAGGGATAGGCGCCCAGGCGCATGGTTCCGCCCAGCTCGTCGACACCTTTGAGCTCGCGCAGTTTGTAAATCACGCGATCGGGCGTGGCCGGATCGAACTCGGTTGAGTTAGCGGTCTCCAGTCCGCAAACATTGCGCGCGAACTCGATGACCATGGTCTGCATGCCCAGGCAGATTCCGAAGTACGGCACCTTGCATTCCCGCGCGTAGCGAATGGCGCAGAGCATACCTTCGACGCCGCGTCGTCCGAAGCCGCCGGGCACCAGGATGCCGTCGAACTGCTCCAGGCTGGCGATGGCGTCCGGCCACTTCAGGCGCTCCGATTCGATCCAAGTGATATTGACCTTGGCGTCGTGCGCCAGGCCTCCATGCAACAAAGCCTCCTTCAGGCTTTTGTAGGAATCCTCGTACTCGACGTACTTGCCGACCAGCCCGATCGAAACCTGCCGCGCCGGGTGCTTCATGCGGCGAACCATCTCGCTCCAGCGGCTCAGATCGCGCGGTCCGACGTCGAGAGCCAGCAGCCGCAAGGCGATCTCGTCCACGCCCTGCTCGGCGAAGACGATGGGAACCTCGTAAACGCTTTCGACGTCGCGGGCGGTCACCACGGCTTCGACGTTGACGTCGCAGAACAGCGCGATCTTCTCCTTCATTTCCTGGGGCAGGGAACGCTCGCTCCGGCACAGCAGAATGTCGGGCTGAATACCAATCGCTCGCAGCTCCTTCACGCTGTGCTGGGTGGGCTTGGTCTTCAACTCCTGGGCGGCGGCGATCCAGGGCACCAGGGTTACATGCACGAATAACGTGTTTTCCCGGCCCAGCTCGTGCCGCAGTTGGCGAATCGCTTCGAGGAACGGCAGCGACTCAATGTCGCCCACGGTGCCGCCGATCTCGACAATCACCACGTCGATGGGCGAGGAATCGGTGCCGGAGACGCGCTTCACCGCCGCCTTGATTTCATTGGTGACATGCGGAATCACTTGCACCGTCTTGCCGAGATAGTCGCCGCGGCGCTCACGCGAGATGATCTGCTCGTAGATGCGCCCGCTGGTCAGGTTGTTGGCCTGTGTGAGCGGAGCGTGCGTAAAACGCTCGTAGTGGCCCAGGTCCAGGTCGGTTTCGGCGCCGTCGTCGGTGACGAACACCTCGCCATGCTGGAACGGGCTCATGGTTCCCGGATCGACGTTGAGGTAGGGATCGAACTTTTGCAGCGTCACCTTGAGACCACGGCTCTCCAGCAGGCAACCGAGGCTGGCCGCCGCGATGCCTTTTCCGAGGGAAGAAACCACGCCTCCGGTGACGAAAATGTATTTGGCCATTATCTGCTCACCACGGACCTTTCAAAGAGTTCCGAAACTCTTGCCCAATCTTCGGGCGTATCGATTCCCAGCGATTCATACTCCGTTTCCACCACGCGGATCTTGAATCCATTCTCGATCGCGCGCAATTGCTCCAGGCGTTCAGCCTGCTCCAGTGGTCCGACAGGCAGATCCGGATATTCCAATAGGAACTCGCGCCGATAGACATACAACCCGATGTGCTTGAAATACGTCGCGGATCCTGCGCCGGCCTCACGCACACACGGAATCGGCGCGCGGGAAAAATACAGGGCGTTGGCCTCCCGGTCGGTGACGACCTTCACGACGTTCGGATCCGTGATCTCCTCAGGCCGCTCGATGCGTTTTTTCAGGGTGCCCATCGGCGTATCGTCCTGTTCGAGAAGCCCCAGCACGGCCGCATCGATGGCGGCGGGATCGATCAGCGGCTCATCGCCCTGGATGTTGACAACCAGGGCGGCGTTTGAAGCCGAGGCAGCCTCGGCCACCCGGTCCGTTCCGGAGAGGTGGTCGGCGCGGGTCATGATCACGCGGGCGCCGAATGTCTCAGCCACGGCGCGAATACGCTCGTCGTCGGTGGCGATCCAGACATCGGTCAGGTAGCGCGCTTGGGAGGCACGCTCCCACACGTGCTGAAGCATGGTTTTGCCGGCGATGGAGACGAGGGCTTTGCCTGGAAATCGCGAGGAAGCGTACCGGGCGGGGATTACGCCAAGAATCCGGTGCGGCACAATCGAAGATAGCACAAAAAGGCAAGGCCACGAATGGACATGAATGGACCCGTTCCCTTGCGTGTGAATTCGGGTTCATTCGTGGCCTGATATACTCATCCGTGATCGCGTGAGACCATGCGTTGTTTTCTAGCGCTCGGCTTTGTGGTTATCGTCGTATCGGCGCAGCGAACGTCGAACCTCCGTATCGATACCACTCTGGTGTTGATTCCGGTGGCCGTGTACGACAACATCGGCCGCTTTGTCACGGACCTCGACAAAGACAACTTCAAGCTTTACGAAGACAAAGTCGAGCAGGACGTCGCGCACGTATCGAGCGAAGATGCGCCGCTTTCGGTGGGGATTGTCTTCGACACCAGCGGAAGCATGGGCCGCAAACTAGCGCAGTCCCGGGAGGCGGTGAAGCAGTTCATGAAGACCGCCAATCCCGAAGATGAGTTTTTCCTGATCCAGTTCAACGACCGGCCGTCCATGGTGGTCGGTTTTACGGCGGATACCGAAGAGATCCAGAACCGTCTGCTGTTCGTGCAGTCCAAGGGGCGCACGGCGCTGCTGGATGGTATCTACATGGCCATGAACCAGATGAGGAAAGCGCGCAACCCGCGCAAGGCGATCCTGATCATTTCCGACGGCGGCGACAATTCCAGCCGCTATACCGAGAGCGAGGTGAAGAAAGTCGTCCGCGAAACCGACGTGCAGATTTATGCCATCGGCATCTTCGAACCGGCGGCCTCGCGGGGCCGCACACCGGAGGAAATGTCCGGGCCCGCACTGCTGGGCGAGGTCGCCGAGGCGACGGGCGGCCGCAATTTCGCCGTCGGCAACCTGGCGGAGCTGCCGGACGTGGCGGCTAAAATCAGCATCGAGCTGAGAAACCAGTACGTGCTCGGCTACACTCCCAAAAATACGACGCGCGACGGAAAGTACCGGCGCGTTCAGGTGAAGCTTGTGAAGACTGCGGGATTAGGACTGCTGAAGCCGATCTTCCGCACCGGATACTACGCGCCGATTCAATAGCTCCCCGCTTGTTCGGCCCTGGTATACTAAATGCGGATGCGTGAGGGCATGCGTTCTCTTGTTTCGCTCGGCGTTGTTTCCGTCCTCATATCCGTAGTGTTTGCTGCGGACCAGGACGGTCCGAAGCCCGATCCAACGCCGGCCAACGTGAACATCACGCCGCGTGTTCGGACTAAAGGTCCCGAGCCGGCTGAGGTCGCCGTCGATCGGCGCGCTAACCTCCGAATCGACACCACGCTGGTGCCGATTCCGGTGGCGGTCACCGACCCGATGAGCCGCTTCGTCACGGGCCTGGACAAAGAAAACTTCAAATTGTCTGAAAACGGCGTAGACCAGGAAATCACTCAGTTCTCGAGCGAAGACGCACCACTCTCGGTAGGCTTGGTTTTCGATACCAGCGGCAGCATGGGAAGCAAGCTGCAGAAGTCGCGGCAAGCCGTGGCGCAGTTTCTCAAGACCGCCAATCCCGAGGACGAATTCTTCCTGATTCAGTTCAACGACCGGCCGGAAATGGTGGTCGGTTTCACGCACGAAACCGAAGAGATCCAGAACCGGTTGACGTTCACTCAGGCGAAAGGGCGCACGGCGTTGCTCGATGGCGTCTACATGGCGATGAACCAGATGAAAAAGGCGACCAACCCGCGCAAGGCGATCCTGATCATCTCAGACGGCGGTGACAATTCCAGCCGCTATACGGAAAGCGAAGTGAAGAAAGTGGTGCGCGAGGCGGACGTGCAAATTTACGCCATTGGCATTTTCGAGCTGATCGGCTCGCGTGGCCGCACTCCGGAAGAGCTGACCGGACCGGCCTTGCTGGCCGAAGTCACGGAACAGACCGGCGGGCGCCACTTCGCCGTCGATAACCTGGCGGAGCTCCCGGACGTAGCGGCTAAGATCGGCATCGAGCTGCGCAACCAGTACGTGCTCTATTACAGCCCCAAGAACGCGGCGCGCGACGGAAAGTACCGGCGCGTGCTGGTTAAGCTGGTCAAGACCACCGGCTTGCCCCAGCTCAAAGCAACTTTTCGCACCGGATACTATGCGCCGGCACAATAGACCGTCACGACGTACCGCGCTCTTGATCCTGACCGCCGGCCTGACGCTGGCGCAGGCTCCGCCGGCAACGCAGGACGAAATCCCGGTATTCCGCGCCGGGACAGCCCTGAAGGTCTTGCACGTGACCGTTCTCGACAAGAACGGGAAACTGCTTATCAACGTTCCTCAGTCGGCGTTCAAGGTCTATGAGAACAACGTTGACCAGCCCATCAAGAGCTTCCAGCGCGAGGACGTGCCGGTTTCGATGGGGATCATCATCGATAACAGCGGCAGCATGCGCGACAAACGTTCGAAGGTGGCCGCGGCGTCCATGGCGCTGGTGAAGGCGTCCAATCCGCAGGACGAGATGTTTATCGTCAATTTCAACGACGACGCCTACCTGGATCAGTCCTTCACCAGCGACTCCAAGAAGCTGGAAGCGGCGCTCGAACGGATCGATTCCAAGGGCGGCACCGCGATGCGCGACGCCATCAGCATGTCCATCGACTACCTGAAGGACAGCGGTAAGAAGGACAAGAAAGTGTTGCTGGTGGTCACGGATGGAAACGACAACACCAGCAATGAGACGCTGGAACAACTGGTGCGAAAGGCGCAGCGGAGCGAGGTGCTGATCTATTGCATCGGCCTGCTGAACGAAGAGGAGGCCCGCGAAGCCAAGAAGGCCAAGCGCGCTTTGAAGGCGCTGGCGGAGGCGTCCGGTGGCCTGGATTATTACCCCAAGGACCTGGCCGAGGTCGACCGCATCACTCCGGAAGTGGCGCACGAGATCCGCAATCAGTACAGCCTGGCGTATACGCCCACCAACGAGGAACTGGATGGCAGCTTCCGCCAGATCAAAGTCATCGTGAACGGCTACGGGCGTCCCACCGTGCGCACGCAGAATGGCTACTACGCCACGCCGGCTCCGTCACCCAAGTCCGGGTCCTCTTCCGGCGCAAAATGAGTATCGCGCTCCTGGCCTTCTGCGCCATCTTGTCGTTGGCGCAGACTCCGCCGCCAACCCCAGATGAAATTCCAGTTTTTCGCGCCGGCACCAACCTCAAGGTGCTGCATGCTACGGTTCTCGACAAGAACGGAAAGCTGCTCACCAGCATCCCTCAGGAGGCTTTCAAGGTTTATGAGAACAGCATCGAGCAGCCGCTGAAGATTTTCCACCGCGAAGACGTGCCGGTCTCGATGGGGATCGTCATCGACAACAGCGGCAGTATGCGGGATAAGCGCTTGAAAGTCGAGGCGGCGTCCATGGCGCTGGTGAGGGCGTCCAATCCGCTGGACGAGATGTTTATCGTCAACTTCAACGACGAGGTCTACGTCGATCAGGAGTTTACCAGTGACACGAAGCGACTCGAAGCCGCACTCCACAAAATCAACTCCCGGGGCGGCACGGCGATGCGCGATGCCATCAGCGTGTCCATCGACCATTTGAAGCAGCGCGCCAAGAAAGACAAGAAAGTGTTGCTGGTCATTACCGATGGCAACGACAACACCAGCAATGAGACGCTGGAACAACTGTTACGAAAGGCTCAGCAGAGCGAGGTGCTGATCTATTGCATCGGCCTGCTGAACGAAGAGGAGCCCGGCGAGGCCAGGAGGGCCAGGCGCGCCCTGAAGGCGCTGGCCCAGGCCTCCGGAGGTCTCGATTATTACCCCAAGGACCTGGCCGAAGTCGACCGGATCACTCCGCAAGTGGCGCATGAGATCCGCAACCAATATATTCTTGCGTACACACCCACCAATCAGGAACTCGATGGGACCTTCCGCCAGATCAAGGTCACCATCGCGGGTTTCGGACGTCCGAACGTGCGCACTCAGAATGGCTACTACGCGACGTCTGTCGCCGGAGCCAAATGAGCAGCGCCGGGCACGCGTAGAGTATGCTCGGGTTCCTTTGGCTGGCATCCAAAGGTTACCGGCTTCGCCCCTGGCGCAGTCCCTATTTGAGGTGGCGCATCGAAACGTATTGGGGCTGGCACGCGGAAAAGATCACGGCGCGCGACTTCTGGCGGTTCGTTTGGCGGCAGCGCCGCGATCTGGCACGATTTCTCCGCTGGGTTGACAGGATGGCGTGAGACGATAGGCAATGGCAGGACGAGAGTCGATAAAAGGGGCCTGGTCGCCGCTACAGCACCCGATTTTCCGCGCGCTGTGGATCGCCTCGGTGGCTTCGAACATTGGCACCTGGATGCACACGGTGGGGGCCGGGTGGCTGATGACGAAGCT
>JBGPHB010000225.1:0-6953 GCA_041484155.1 Bryobacteraceae bacterium | reverse complement strand
GGGAGCCGCTTCGGATTGGCGGACAGGTCAGGTGACAAAGTTTCACGCAAAGCGCACAGGACGCGGCGGCGTCTTCTGTTGCATTGGTGAAAAGGCTGCCGCCGCGTCCGTTGTGCGCGATTTTCACGGAGAGACGCCAAGACGCAAAGAAGAACCCAGCATCTGTTTTCTTTGCGAACTTTGCGTCTTTGCGTGAAACTTTGTCACCTGACCTGTCCGCCAATCCGAAGCGGCTCCCGGCTCGTATCACATCTTGAGCATTCGTAACACGGTGTGGTAGTATCACGACTGCAATTGTCGTAGCACTTGAGGAAAGGGAATGATCAAGCCACTTCTAGTCTCATGGTTTGTCGCCACGGCGTCCCTGCTGGCCGCCGATGGAACCGTGTCGGGTCTATTGACAGATCCGCACGGGAAGGTGGTTTTCCGGGCGGTGGTCCAAGTCCTAGGGAAGACGACCGGCACTCGAAAGGAAGTTACGAGCGATGAACTGGGCCGATTCGTATTCGACTCGTTGGACGCCGGAGAATACGACGTTACGGCGAACAGCGAGGGATTCCGCCCGGTGAGCAAGCGTGTTCTCGTCGCCAGCGGCCCGGTTCAGGCCGACCTCCAATTTTCGGAGGTGGCGAGCCAGCACCAGAGCATCGTGATCACGGCCAAGCCGGTAGAGCCCGGAGTCGACCTGCGCAATGCCGAAGTGTTCAACCGAACCTTGTTCACGCGCGACGATCAGGTTCTGCAGCAACTCAACGCCGGCATCAACGCCGGACAACACGAAGGTGGCGGGAAGTCTCTCGAGATCCGAAGGTTCGGCTTCAATCTGGATCACGGCGGCGTGAACGGCGGCCTGAAAGTGCTGGTGGATAACGTACAACAGAATCAGGGAACGCAGGGCCATGGACAGGGCTACCTGGGAGCATTGAAGGCGCTCAGTCCGGAGCTGATCCAGGAAGTTTCAATGATCAACGGGCCGTTTAGCGCCGAGTATGGCGACTTTAGCGGCCTCGGCGTGGTTCACATCCGCCAGCGCGAATCTTTGCCCGATCGGTATACGGTCCAGCTGCAAGGTGGGAACTTCGATACGGGACGCGGATTCTTCGCGTTCAGCCCCCATATCCAGCATGCGGACGCGTATCTGGCGTATGAAGGTACCTATACCGACGGTCCGTTTGAGAGTCCGGGGCGCTACCGGCGCGACAACGTGAACGCAAATTACACCCGGACGCTCAGCGAAAGCCAGAAGCTCGGCTTTCGGATTTTGTTCGGGCGAAACGATTTCTACTCCTCGGGGCAAATCCCACTCGATCTGGTGAACGCGGGGCTGCTCGACCGGTTTGGGTATGTGGATCCATCCGACGGTGGGCGCGTCAAACTGGGCACGGCCTCGGCGTACTACTGCAAGACCTTCACGAACGGCGACGTCTGGAAGGCCGACGGATTCCTCAGCCGTTCTCTGTTCGACCTATATTCGAACTTCACGTTCTTCCTCAACGATCCGGTGCATGGCGACGCCTTCCAACAGCACGATTCCCGTATGCAGGAAGGCCTCAATACGCAGTACACTCATCCTCACAAGCTCGGCTCGATCGCGGCGATCCTCACTGGTGGCGCGAACTTCCATGACAACCAGATCAACGTCGGACTCTATCCGCGGGAGGGCCGCGATCCTACCGGCGTGACGACGCGCGCCGACGCGCACGTCACCAACGGCGCGGGCTACGGGCAGGAGACCCTGAGCTTCTGGAACGGCCGTCTCCTGCTCGGCGGCGGACTCCGCTTCGACGAGTTCCGGTATGACGTCACCGACAAAGTGGTTCCGGAGCAGAGCGGAGTGCAGAGCGCGGGCCGCTGGCAGGCCAAAGGCACGGTTGCCTACACCCCGGCGCGTTCCCTTCCGTTGACGCTTCACGCCAACTACGGGCGTGGAATCAATAGCGCCGATGCCCGCGGAGTGGTTCAACGGCCCGACCAGCCTCGCTTGGCAACCACGGATTTTTACCAGGTCGGCACATCCTCAAACTTCGGGCGCTTCGGAATTAGCACGGACGCGTTCCTCATCGATCATTCGAACGAGCAAGTGTACATCCCGGACGATGGGAGTTTCGAGTTCAAGGGTCCCAGCCGGGCCTATGGCTACGAAGCCAAGGCATCGGTGGAAATCACTCGCCACCTCTCGCTGAACGCTGGCCTGACCAAGATCGGCAACGCATTTTTCAAAGGCGGAGATCATCGCGTGTACGTCGATAGCGCGCCTCACTTCGTCGCCAACGCCGCGCTGACGCTGGCGGCCTGGCACGGATGGAGCGGTTCCTTCCGGATGCGCGCCATCAATCACTACCGGCTGGACGGAGATGATCCGTCGATTGCCGCTTCCGGCCACACAGTTTTCGACATGGGTGTGTCAAAGCAGGTTCATCGCGGCATCGAGTTGAATCTCAGCCTCGACAACCTGACCAGCCGCGAGTACTACGAGACGCAGAACTATTTCGAGTCGCGAGTCGCGCCACTAGACCCCACGATCGCCCGGATCCACGCCACGCCCGGTTACCCGCTAACGGTGGTAGCAGGTATCACCTTCCGCCTGGAGTAACGCAGGCCCCGGCCTGCACTTTACTTCACTCCCGAACTCACCCGCGCCGCCAGAAACTCATCCCCCGCCCGCCAAGTCGGCAACTTCGGCGCATTAGCAACGTTCACCCCAATCAGAAATCCAAACCGCGCATACTGCTCCATCCCCGAAAAGTCCCAGTCCTCTCGATACTCATCGGACGGCTGATGATACCGCTTGTCGTTAAACTCAGCGAAGAGCTTCGCGCCAGCCCCCGCGGGCTTTCCCATGAGATCCTCTCCACCTTCCATCGAAAACGACGGAATGCCAACCCGGGCGAAGGAGAAATGATCGGACCGGTAATACGAGCCTGCCTCTGGGCGAGGATCCGGCGCCAGCGCCAACCCAAACCGGCGCGCCGCTTCTTCGACGATGGGATACATGGTGGTGCGTTCAGCACCCGTGACGCTCACGTCGCGCGCGCGGCCGAAAGGCAGGAACATATCGAAGTTCAACGCGGCGGCAGTTTTGCCGGCGGGCACAACGGGATGCTGCCCATAGTATGCCGAGCCGCGCAGTCCCGCTTCCTCCGCGGTCACTGCGAGAAAGGTCGCGGATCGGCGCGGTTTTTCGGGAAGCATGGCCCAGGCGCGCGCAATTTCGAGAAGGATGCCGCAGCCGGTGGCGTTATCGGCCGCGCCATTGTATATAGGATCGCCGTTGACCGGTGCGCCAACCCCCAAGTGGTCCCAGTGCGCGCTGAAGATGACGGTTTCATCCCTCAACTGCGGATCGCTGCCCTCGACTCTCGCCACCACGTTGCGGGTCTGAATCTCGCGGATCTTGGCGGGCGCGCGGCCTCGGAAGCGCAGCGGCAACGGGACCGGGCGGAAACCGCGTGTGTCGGCCATCTTCAGCAACTCATCTGCGCTCTTGCCGGTCAGGGCGGCGATCTTCTCGCCCTCATCCTTGGTGACCCAGCCTGCAAACGCAAGCTGGCGGACCCCCGGCGATACCTTGACCTGCTGGTCCTCCCGGCCCCAGGAGCTGCGAACCACGTCCCATCCATAGCTGGCCGTGGGCGCGGTGTGAATGATGATCGCCGCGACGGCTCCCTGGCGAGCCGCTTCCTCGTACTTGTAAGTCCAGCGGCCGTAGTACGTGAGGGCGCGGCCCGTGAAGAACTTTGGATCGTCGGATGGCGGCTCATTGGTGAAAAGAACGACCACTTTACCCCGTACGTCGGCCCCTTTGTAGTCGTCCCACTGGTATTCCGGCGCCTTAATCCCGTGACCGACAAACACCGTCTCGGCATCGAACTCCGCGTCCGTCTTTTGCTGATAGGTGACGCCCACGAAATCGTCGAGCCAGCGGAACGCGATCGTCTTGCCGTCGTTCGCCGCCGCGCTGAGTTGCGTGTTCGATTGCGGCTCGACACCCACCAGAGTGAGCTTCTGAAAGAAGGTGCCCGCATCCCCCGCCGGCTTGGCGCCGATTAGCGCGAACTGAGTGGCGATGTACTCCGTGGCCAAGTCGCCGCCGCGCGCCCCGACGCCGCGGCCTTCGAGCAGATCGCTCGCCAGAAACTTGACGTGCGCGCGGATGCGCTGGCCGGCGATGTCGTTAATCTGCGCGACCGCGGCCAGCGCCAAGAACAAGAAAAGGAACGGACGCCTCATCATCGTCCTTCCTATGGTAATCGTTAAGCCGGTCCATTAGAAGGTGTGAAAAAATCGCTGGCAGGCGAAACCGCCTGCCCCACACCTTCGCAAAACATTGAGGCGCAAGGTGGGGCAGACGGTTTCGTCTGCCGCGTCGGCAGTTCTTACGGAGCGGTTTGCCGCCGATCTAGTACATATGGTTCACACAATGGACCCAGCGTATCGCGACCGAACTTCCTCCCGAGGCGCAGCAGCCGGAGAAAAATCTGGGCGGTGATGAAGGCGTCTCCGCCGGCGGTGTGACGGTCGTGGGGCACCACCCCGAATAGATCGCACAGCGCGTCGAGCGAGAAGCCTTGGGCGGTCGCCCGCCCCGCAAAGGCGCCGTCCTTTTCGAGGTGGAGCGTCAGATCCATTGTGTCGAGAGAGCGGTTCTTCAGCGTGCAACCGAAATGGCGGTCCAGGGCGTGGCTCAGGACGGTGACGTCATGACCGATGTGGTGGCCGACGATCACCCCGTCCCGCAGGTAGTTCACGAACGCTTCGATCGCCTCAGGCTCGTCCATGCCTTCGCAAGCCTCATCCCGCGTGATCCCGTGCACGGTCACCGAAGATTTGTTGTAAGCGATCTTGACCATCGCTTCAAAGGTGTCCGGGAGGACGATTTGACCGGCGTTCACCGCGACCGCGCCGATGGTGATGATCCGGTCTCGCCGGGGGTCGAGACCCGTGGTCTCGGTGTCCAGAACCACGAAGCGAACTTGGTCCGCGGGCGTGTCGTCGGTCCAGGTGGCGGCGAAGCAAGCCAGATAGTTTTCGGCGACGCTCATAGCTGCGTGGCCGCGGTAAACCTGGAAGCCGTGAACTCGAGCAGGCGGCGAATGGATTGAAAGGCGGTCTTCAACAGCCGCTGGTCGTATTTGCTCAGCCTGGAAGGATCGACGACGGCGTTCCCCTTGGCGCAATGAAACGAGGCGATGCGAAAGGCTTCGCGCGCTGCGACCAAAACCGCCGCGTCGCCTTCCAGGCGGTCCAGAGTATTGGTTGGGGAAACCCGGCGGCCGGCGAGCGCGAATACCCTGGCCGCATCCTCGACTGGTTGCAACGCATAGCTCTCGATGTCGAGAGTGCTGCCTTGGGCGCCGTCCAGTTCCACCACCAGGCCCTGGAAGAACGTCATCGGCGGCAAGTGAGCCAGCGTATCGTTCGCCAGCACGGGAATGAAAATGTCGGCAACCTCCAATTCGGTTGCGATGGATTCCTCCAAGGCGAGGGCTAATGCGTGGTCGCCCAGCAGGGGCCGGAAGTCGAACATGGAGCGGACACTGTAAATTCCGCTGACAATCGGATTCGCGATCAGCTCGCCGTAGTATTGCTTCCAGCCCGAGAGCGACAAGCCTTGCGGCGCGGGGCCCTGCAACCCACATGCCGCAAACTGGCGCTGGATCTCGGGTAACAGCGACGAAAAATACTCCTCGGCGGCAGGAGAATCGGCGTACACGACGCCGATCGAAGGAAACTCCGGCGCCAGGCACTCCCCGCGGCCAGCTCTTCCGAAAAGGAGCCAGCAGAACGGGATATCCGGAGGCTTCCGGCTTTCGCTGGCAATGCGAATCACAGCCTCGACGAACGCGCCATCGAGTTGCGCCGCGATGGGCGCGACCAGGTCGACGGCGTCGGGCCCCGCGAGCGATTCGGCGATCAATGCATCCCGATAGCGCCGGAGTCGCTCCAATTCCCTGGCGGTTCGGGCGCCAAGCATCTCCTGCATCAGGACCACGGGATTCCTGCCACAGGCGAGCGCAAGATCGGAGTCCCGCATGACTCCCTGAAGCGGGCTGCCGATGCTTCCGTCCGCGGTGATCCAGAGGTTCCGGCTGCGGGCCCGCATCATTTCCAAAGCGCACGCGGCGATTCCAAGCCCGGCGCGAGCCGCTGGAATCCGTGAATTCATGATCGTTCCACAGGGCGCTTCGCCGAGCGCGATCGATCCCCGGATTTCGCGGTCCGTGACCAAACCCAGCGGCCGTCCCTCGGGATCGATCACCGCAAAATCACCGTCCTGAGACGCAATCTCACGAATGGGAGTCCCGGCGTTGCAAGTTTGCAATCGTAACAGCTCTAAGGGAGGCGCCTCCGCGTCCAGCCACGTGACTTCGTGTTTCGGAAAGTGCGCGGCGACGTACCGCCTCATCTCCTCGTGCTTAGTGACGAGATCCTCGAACGCGCGCGCGTCGACGGAGTACAGGATCACATCGCTGGCGGTCTTGGCCGAGTGGGAGTAGTCCAGCCCGAGAATCTCGCCTTCGCCGAGCACGTCCCGAACTCTTTCGCCATCGACCATTTCCACTTTGCCCTGCTGAATCACGCGGATCAAGGCATCCGTCGCCTGTCCCTTGTGAAACAGGTACTCGTCACTCTCGTGGAACGTGACGCGCCCGGTTCCCGCCAGTTCGAGAAGATCTTCTTCGGGGAGCACATCGAAGGGCGGATGCTGTTTCAAGAAGTCGGCGACGCGATGGCGGATAACGGAAGTTTTCATGTGCGGGAAATCAAGGCGCAACGTGGCGGGCTTTCGTCAGGATACACCAAAAAGCTACACTTCACGCAAAGACACAGAGCAGCATAGCCGCAACCAAAGAGTTGTACCAGTGGAACCCCGCCCTGACGGGCGGGGCTTGCGCGGTGTTGTAAACGCACGACCAAGCCCCGCCCGTCAGGGCGGGGTTCCGTTCGGAAAT
>JBGPHB010000224.1:0-6957 GCA_041484155.1 Bryobacteraceae bacterium | reverse complement strand
GTGCAGTCGGACAAGACGAAAGAGTCTCTGGCCGAGCTGACTAAGGAGTTCCATGGCATCGTCAACGAACGCCCACCGACGGCCGCGGAACTCCAGCGCTCGCAGAACACGATGACGCTGAAGCTCCCGGGGTCGCGCGAAACCATCGATGAAGTGGGAAATTCGATTCTGGAACAGGTGCAGTTCGGGTTGCCGGACGATTACTACGAGACCTTTGCGCGCAAAGTCCGGTCACTGGATGTGCCGTCGGTGACCGATGCCGCGAAGTCGACGATTCGCCCCGACAACCTCGTTTGGGTGGTGGTCGGAGATCGCGTGAAGATCGAAACCTCGATCCGCCAACTCGGATTGGGAGAGGTGAAGTTTCTCGATGCTGACGGGAATCCGATTTAGGCCGAATAATGCAAACGGCTCCCGATCTGAGGTGGCGGGAAGCTATTACTGGATCCTCAGCACTCTTATTGATACGTAAAGATGTAGACGGCGCCGGAACCCATGGCCGAGTTGTCGTTCTGGTTACCGTCGATGCCCTTGGCGGCGCTGCCCTCGCTCCGTGCCCCGACGGCCATCAGCTTGCCATCTTTGCTCAGGGCCATGGCGCTTCCAAACTCGTCGTAGGCCTCCGCGTTCGAGGCCTTCACGTAGGCCGTCTGGGTCCAGGTCGTGCCGGTACGAGTGAAGAAGTACACCGTGCCTGAGTCCTCGGCCGTCTGGTCTTCCTGCTTGCCGTTGATCCCCTTGGAACCGCCATTTTCGAGTTGCGCGCCTACCGCCAGCGTGTTGCCGTCGCCGCTGAGGCTCAGGCGGGAGGCGAACCAGTCTTCCTTGCCGGGATGCGAGGCCTTGATAAATGCCTGTTGCGTCCACGTTGATCCGTTGCGAACAAAAACGTATGCTGCGCCGCTGGAGGTGTCGGATTTGTTGTCGTTATCGCATCCGGCGGGATTGATACCACCAGTCATGCAGTCTTCGTCGCCCGCGCCTCCCGCGATAGTGTTGCCGTCCTGACTGATCGCGATCGCGTATCCCAGGGAATCGCCGCCTTCTGCATTCGAGGCCTTGAGATACGCGGTCTGCGCCCACGTGGCGCCGGTCCGCGTGAACACGAAGATCGCTCCCGAACCCCGCCTACCCTTGTCCATGACGCCATTGATCTCTCTGGCGGAACTATCTTCATCGTAAGCGCTGACGGCCAGCGTGTTGCCGTCGGCGCTCAAGCCCACCGAGTAGCCGAACAGGTCGTTAGCGTCTGTATTGGAGGCCTTCACGTACGCTTCCTGCGACCAGGTCGCGCCGGTCCGCGTAAAGACGTAAACCGCGCCGGACCCCTGCTGCGAATTGTCGTTCTGGTCGCCGTTGATGCCCTTGGCGCCGCTGTCCTCGCCGATGGCGCCGGCCGCCAGCGTGTTACCGTCGGCGCTCAAGCCGATGGAGAAGCCGAACTGATCGCCATCACCGAGTTGATCTCCGATTCCCTTTTCGCCCGTATTCGAGGCTTTGATATAGGCCTGCTGGCTCCATTTCGTGCCCGTCCGCGTGAAGACATAGACGGCTCCGGCCTGCGGGATGGAGTTATCGTTCTGGTCGCCGTTGATGCCTTTCGCCGCGCTGGCCTCGAAGTAGGCGGAGACGGCCAGAGTGTTGCCGTCCTGGCTCAAGGACACAACGTATCCAAATTTGTCGCTCTGTCCGGGGTTGGACGCTTTGAGATACGCCTGCTGGCTCCAGGCGTCATTCTTGCGGGCGAAGACGTAGACGGCGCCGGCGCTATAGGCGCCGCTGCTCTCATAGGGAGCGCCCACCGCCAGCGTGTTGCCGTCACCGCTGAGCGCCACACCGTGTCCCTCCAGCGTACCGCCGTTGCCGAAATGGTCACCCATCTTTGGGTTCGACGCCTTGAGATAGGCAACCTGCTTCAATTGCGCTGTAGCGCCGGCACACAGGACCGCCAGGCACAACAAGACTCTCCGAACCATTAGTTCAGACCCGCGGCCGGACGCTTCGGGACGTCCGTACCGTAGTTATTCGTGCGGAAGAGTTCCTTGCCGCTGTCGGTCAGCACTACGTTCGACCGATCCGTCAAATTCATGTACGGTGCGCCGCTCTTCACGCGCCGGCCGGTGATCGTGATCTTGTCTCCGGGCTTTAGGGTACTGGCGGTCCAGCCGAAGCCCTTTGCCAGACCATTCTTCCCACCCATCTCCGCCTGCCACCGCACCGACTGGCCCTTCTCATCGACAACGTCGAGAACAAGGATCGAATGCGGATCGATCAATTGCAGCTCTACCACGGTCCCCGTCAGGACGATCACGTTGTCCTCGTAACGTCCGGCATCGCCGTGATGGGCGAAGACCGGAACCGCGAGCAACATCAACAGCATGCTTTTCATGAATGAGGGACGCCTCCTCCCCTGAGGGTAATGTCTCACAGTAATGGCGCATGCGTCCACCCCCACTCCCTCACGGTCGTGGTTCGGTATCGGCTCTATACCAACAACGCTCCTTACCGAACCGCGACCGTGAGGGAGCGGGCTAGTGGCCCCGAGCATCGTCGCGAAGAGACTGATATGCTTCTGAAATGCTGAAAGCCTCTTTCGCCCTGCTGCTCTCCGCCGGCTGTGGACTGGCGCAGCTGAACAAGGAGGCCGCGCTGAAGGCCGATCTGACCGGCCAGATCGACGCCATGAAAAAGCAGGCGCAAGTAATGGTCGATAGCGTTTTCAGCTTCGGCGAACTTGGTTTCCAGGAGTTTGAGACATCGAAGTACCTCACCGGAATCCTCGAGAAGGAAGGCTTCAAAATCGACCGAGGTGTCGCTGGGATTCCCACGGCGTTCGTCGCCACCTGGGGCGCGGGCAAGCCCGTCATCGCGCTCGGGTCCGACATCGACGATATTCCGCAAGCCTCGCAGAAGCCCGGGGTGGCGTATCACGATCCGCTGATCGAAGGCGCGCCCGGTCACGGGGAAGGCCACAACTCGGGTATGCCGCTGAACATAATCGCCGCGCTCGCGGTCAAGAAGGTCATGGAGCGCGAACACCTCTCCGGCACCCTCAAGCTGTGGCCAGGTGTTGCCGAGGAACTGGTCGGCACCAAGGCGCATTTCATCCGTGCCGGCGTCTTTAAGGATGTCGATGTGGTGCTGTTCGCGCACGTCGGGGACAATCTGGCTGTGTCCTACGGGCCCAGCGGGGGTAACGGCCTGGTATCGGTCGAGTACCTGTTCAAAGGGGAGAGCGCCCATGCCGCCGCCGCACCGTGGCGAGGCCGCAGCGCGCTGGATGCCGTGGAGCTCATGGACATCGGCTGGAACTTCCGGCGCGAGCATCTGCGTTTGGCGACCCGCATTCATTACGTCATCACCAACGGTGGCGATCAGCCGAATGTGGTGCCACAGAACGCCGCATCCTGGTACTACTTCCGTGAAGCCGACTACGACCACATCCTCAACCTGTGGCGGATCGGCGATAACATGGCTCAGGCCGCCAGCCTGATGACCGATACCACCTACACCTCGCGCCTTCTCGGCAGCGCCTGGCCCGGACACTTCAACCAGCCCATTGCCGAGGACATGTACGAGAACATCAAAAAGGTCGGTTTGCCCGAATGGTCCCCGGAGGACCAGACTCTGGCGAAGGCGCTGCAGAAGGAGTTGAAGGTTCCGGCGAACGGCTTGGCCGCCAAGCTCGACGAACTGAGGCCGCCGCGTCCTGCAGCTGAGGAGCCCACCGGCGGCCCCTCCGACGACATCGGCGACGTGTCGTGGAATGTCCCCACGGTGACGTTGCGTTATCCCTCCAATATTCCGGGCGGGCCCGGCCACAATTGGGCGAATGCCATCTCCATGGCCACGCCGATCGCGCACAAAGGAGTGGTGGCGGGGGCCAAGGCGCAGGCCATGACCATGCTGGACATTCTGCTCCATCCCGAGCTGGTCCAGAAGGCTTGGGCTTACTTCAACGTCCAAACGAAAGACGTGAAGTACCGAAGCTTCCTGCGAGCCGATGACAAGCCGGCGACGTGGCTCAACCAGAACATCATGGACCAGTACCGCGCGCGGATGAAGAACTTGTATTATGATCCGTCGAAGTACGATACCTACCTCGAACAGCTCGGCATCAAGTACCCGACGGTGAGATAGGCAGGCGAAACCGCCTGCCCCACGCCTTGGCAAAAACAGTGAGGGGCAAGGTGGGGCAGACGGTTTCGTCTGCCGTGCTATTCGTACCGCAACGCCTTCATCGGATCCAGACGCGACGCGCGATGTGCCGGGATGTAGGCCGCGAGCATCGTCACCGTGAGCAGGACTGGAACCACCAAAAAGAGCGCGACGAAATCGATGCGGGTGCTCGCGGGGAATACGGCTTGCAGCAATCGTTCGGCGCCCACGCTTGCTGCCAAGCCCACGGCGATGCCGCAAAGCGCCGGTACCAGCCCCTGCCGTAGCACCATCCGCACCACGGACCGTCGGCCCGCCCCAATCGCCATCCGGATGCCGATCTCCCGCGTCCGCCGGCTGGCCGCATACGCCACCAGACCATACAGGCCCACCATGGCCAGAGCCATCCCCATCACCCCCATGCCGGCGACGGCGCCGATGATCACGCTGGACGTGCTGGCAGCACGCGCCTGATAGAACTCCTCCATGGTTCGGACGTCGTAGATCGGCTGGTTCGCATCCAGGCCACGCACCACCTCCGTCAGGGGCGCCACCAGACTGCGCGGGTCTCCAGCGGATTCGGCGAGCAGGATCATATGCGCCCGCGGATCTTGCCGCTCGGGCAGATAGACAAACTCAGAAGGCGGTTCGGCGATCCAATAATACTTGCTGGTCTTGGCGACTCCCACGATCTCCACCCACGGGCCGCGACTGTTGTCGATGCGGAACCGTTTGCCGATCGGATCCTGGCCCGGCCAGTAGCGCTGAGCGAGCGTTTCATTGACCACGGCAACGCGAGGCGCGCCGGCTTTGTCGGTCCCGAGGATGCCGCGGCCCCGCACGATGGCCACTCCGCTGGTTGCGAAATACCCTTCGTCCACACGGTTCGCGCCCAACACAACCGTGTCCTTGCCCTTGGGAAACTGATATCCCTCGGGCAAGATGGTGGCGCCGTCTCCGTCGAATCCCATGGGCATGAACGTGCCCAACGCCGCCGATTTCACGCCTGGCGTGGAGCGAGCCCTCTCCACCAACTGCTCGTAGAAATGTTGCGTTTGTTCGTTGTTGTAGCGGACCAGCGTGGGATTGAAGCTCATCATCAATAAGTGATCGGTACGGTAGCCCGGGCCCTGGCCGAGGTCGTGGCGAAAGCCGCGATACATGAACGCCGATGCCGTCAGCAGCACCAGCGTCACGCCGACCTGCACAGAAACCAGGACGCTACGCCCCCACTGGCGCCGCCGGCCCGGAACCAGCGTGTCACCCGTCTTCATCACAGTGACCAGGTCCGCGCGGGTGGACTGGATCGCTGGCGCCAACCCGAACAGGACCGCGCTTACCATGGCCACCGCCAGGCTGAAGAGAATGGCGCGTTGGTCCAGATTGATCCCCAGGGAAACGGGCATATCGCTGGGGATCGGAATCTGCCGGAAAAGGAGCACGCCGGCATACCCGATCCCCAAACCCAGCAGCCCGCCCGCCACCGCCAGCAACAGGCTTTCGGTGATCAATTGGCGGATCAGCCGCGCACGCCCGGCGCCAATCGCCAGACGAACCGAGAATTCGCGCGCGCGCGCCGGAGCGCGGCTGGTAAGCAGGCTGGCCACGTTGGCGCAAGCCACCACCAGCACGGCCAGGGCCAGCGTCATCAGCATCACTACTAGCGTCGCGTTGGGCGGCGACTGGGCCATGCGGGCTTGCAGTTCGGTACGCACCGATCCGCGTTGATTCTTGTTGGTCTCGGGATAAGCTTTTTCCAGACTCGCGGCGATGGTGGCCACTTCCGCCTGGGCTTGGGCCAAGGTCACGCCGTTTTTCAGACGGCCTTTGACGGTCAGGTTCCGGAAGTCGCGCGCTTCGAGGGGGTGCTGTTTCTGACTCCCAAGCAGGCGTGGCCACATCATGGTGGGCACATAGAAGTTCGAGACCAGGTATTGATTCATGCCGGGAAATCGCGCCGGCGCCACTCCGATCACCGTGTACTCGCCGCCGTTCAGGCGCAGCTTTTTGCCGATGATGGAACGGTCGGCTGAAAACTGCTGCTCCCAAAAATCGTGGCCAAGGACGACGACCGCATTCCGTTCCGGCGCCTGGTCCTCTTCGGGAAGGAATCCACGCCCCAGATCCGGTTCGACACCCATGACTTTGAAAAAGTTGCCAGTCACCACCATGCCGAACTTCAGGCGGGGCAGCGCATCCCGCTGGGTGGCAAGGCCCACCGTGGTGAAAGTGAACGCGGCGAGCCCGTCGAAGCTCTGGCTGCGATCGCGAAGGTCGACGTAATCCCGGTAGGACGAAATCAGGTTCGTAACGCCGAAGGCCTCAAACGACGCGACCGAGCCGACGGTAACGATCTCGGCGGGACGCGCCACCGGCAACGGCCGCAGCAGCAGCGCATCGGCGAAGCTGAACATGGCCGAATTGGCTCCGATGCCGATGGCCAGGGAGACAATCGCCACCACGGCGAATCCGGGGTTCTTCAGCAGCATGCGGCTGCCGTGGCGAAGATCCTGCCAGATTCGCTCCAACCAAAGCCAGCCCCGGACCAGAGGTTCCATGTAGACTTGATACGGAGCCCTGATGAAAAAGATCCGTCCTTTTTTGTGCTGCCAACTCCAAGAATGGTTTTCTCAGCCCGCCCCCTAATCCGGACAAGCCGGAACCAAAACGATCCTCGACGGCATCGTGGCGCGAACACTCGTGTTTGCCACGTTCGCACTCTTGCGAACGCTTGGCCATGCGTTCACATGATTGTGAACGTGGCACGCAAAAGTGCGTGCGCCACATCATCTTCCCAAG
>JBGPHB010000223.1:0-6973 GCA_041484155.1 Bryobacteraceae bacterium | reverse complement strand
GGAATTCTGAAGGCGCTCGAAACTCGCGAGTTCGACATGGTCCTAATGGACCTGAACTATACCCGCGACACGACCTCGGGCCAAGAAGGCCTCGACCTGCTTGGGCGCATCCAGACTATCGACAACACGGCGCCGGTGGTGGTGATGACGGCGTGGGGCAGCGTCGACCTCGCAGTCGAAACCATGCGCCGCGGCGCCAGGGACTTTATCCAAAAGCCCTGGGACAACGCGCGCTTGATGACCATCGTGCGCACGCAAGTGGAGTTGAGCGCCGCTCTGCGCCGCGGACAGCGCCTGGAAGCAGAGAACCGGCTGTTGCGTCATGACGGCGGGCCGACCTTGATCGCGGAGTCCCCCGCGATGCAACCGGTTTTGCAGTTGATCTCCCGCGTGGGTCCCTCCGACGCGAACGTGCTGATCACCGGCGAGCCTGGCACGGGAAAGGAAGTGGTCGCGCGAACGCTTCACGCGGTATCGGTGCGTTCCAACCGGCCGATGGTGACCGTGAACGCGGGCGGCCTGGCCGAAGGCGTTTTCGAAAGCGAATTATTCGGTCACGTAAAAGGGGCGTTCACCGACGCGAAGATGGACCGCGTCGGCCGCTTCGAGCTGGCTGAGGGGGGCACGCTGTTTCTGGATGAGATCGCCAACGTGCCGATGAACTTGCAGGCGAAACTTCTGCGGGTGCTCGAGATCGGCGAGATGGAACGGGTCGGCTCCTCCAAGACACGCCGCGTCGACGCACGCGTCATCTCCGCCACGAACGCGCTGCTGACCGAAGAAGTCGCCGCGGGCCGCTTTCGTCAGGATCTGCTGTTCCGCCTGAACACCATCGAGATTCACCTGCCCCCTCTGCGCGAGCGCCGGGAAGACATTCTGGTGCTGGCTTCACACTTCCTGGGCGTGCACGCGCGCCGCTACCGGAAGAACCTGCAGGGGTTCGATGCCGCGGCGGTGCAGGCGTTGCTGGAGAATCCCTGGCAAGGCAACGTGCGTGAGCTGAATCACGTGATCGAGCGAGCCGTTTTGATGGCTCAAGACAGCTCCGTTCGTCCCGTGGACCTGGCTCTGCGCTCCGGTTCTCAGAGCACAATGCGCCTGGAAGACATGAGCCTCGAGGAAGTGGAGGCATTTCTGATCAAGAAGGCGCTGGCTCGCTATAACGGCAACGTCAGCCACGCGGCGAATGCCCTGGGGTTGAGCCGCAGTGCGCTGTATCGACGGCTTCAACGGTACGGATTGTAGGAGAGAGCGGGAAGTGGGGAGTGGGTAGTGGGAAGTGGGCGGCGCGTAGCGGACTGATCGCTTCTGCCCACTACCCACTACCCACTACCCACTACCCGTTTTTCCGATGGACTTCTCCAAGCTCAAACCCGTCCACGAACAGCGGCTCCTTCTTCTGGCGCTGGCGGCGGGATTGCCGGCCGTGATCACCTCTCTGGTCATTCTGTGGTGGGTGGGCGAATATTCATCCAAGGTGCAGTGGACTCTGAGCGTAGTGATCGTGGGTGTCTGGTGGGGATGCGCCGCGGCAGTGCGGGAACGCGTCGCTTCGCCGCTGCGGACGCTGGCGAATTTGCTCGAAGCCATGCGCGAGGGCGACTACTCCATCCGGGCTCGCGGCGCCGGCGGTGACGATGCGCTCAGCGACGTCATGCATCAGGCCAATGAGATGGGCGCCACGCTGCGCGCCCAGCGGCTGGGCGCTCTTGAAGCCACGACCTTGCTTCGAAAGGTGATGGAGGAGATTGATGTTGCCGTCTTCGCCTTTGACGCCAACCGGCGTCTGAAGCTGGTGAACCGCGCGGGTGAGCGCTTGCTGGCGCAGCCGGGCGAGCGCATCCTAAACTCCGATGCCGCCTCACTCGGTCTGGCGGAGTTCCTGGAGGGAGCCGAAACGCAGAACCTGCAACGCTCCTTCGCGTCGGGCTCCGGGCGCTGGGAGATCCATCGCTCCTTGTTCCGCGAGGGCGGGCTGCCCCATCAAATGTTGGTGGTCACCGACTTGACACGCGCATTGCGCGAAGAGGAGTTGCAAGCGTGGCAGAGGCTGGTGCGCGTGCTGGGGCACGAGTTGAATAATTCCCTGGCGCCGATCAAATCGATCGCCGGGAGCCTGGAAATGCTGATGCAGCGGAATCCGCTTCCGGAAGACTGGAAAGAGGACACGCGGCGCGGCCTCTCGATCATCGCCACGCGGAGCGAGGGACTGAGCCGTTTCCTGGGCGCCTACGCGCGGCTGGCCAAGCTGCCCCGGCCGCAACTCGCGCCGGTTGACGCCGGCGCCTGGATCCGCCAAGTCGCGAGACTCGAGCAAAGAATGACACCCGTGCTGAAGCCCGGACTCGAGACGGTCATCCAAGGCGATCGCGACCAGCTCGATCAGCTCCTGATCAACCTGCTGCGCAACGCTGTCGATGCTTCGATCGAGACGGGTGGTGGGGTAACCATCTCCTGGACGCGCTCCGGCGGGCTGCTTGAGGTATTGATCCAGGACGAGGGTCCGGGGCTTTCCAATACGTCGAACCTGTTTGTGCCCTTCTTTACGACCAAGCCTGGCGGATCGGGCATCGGGCTGGTATTGAGCCGGCAGATCGCGGAGGCGCACGGAGGCTCGCTCGACTTGCGAAACCGCCAGGGGAGCCAGGGCTGTGAGGCGCGGCTGATTCTTCCGGTATGACCTGTTCCCATGAGTCGCCTTCACTCAATCTTCAGGAACTTGAGCGTATGCTGAGGACAGATGCGCGTGCTGATCGTCGAGGACGAAAAGAAGCTGGCCGGACTCCTCAGAAACGGTCTGGAGGAAGAAGGCTGTCTGGTGACGATGGCGCATACCGGTTCGGACGGTCTGGAGCTGGCGCAGACCACCCGCTTCGACGCAATGGTGCTGGACATCATGCTGCCGGGGATGGATGGATTCGAAGTCGCCAGGCGGCTGCGAAGGGCGAGTAACCGCACGCCCATACTGGTTCTGACCGCGCGCGACGCGGTGCCGGATATCGTCAAGGGGCTGGACCTGGGCGCCGACGACTACTTGACGAAGCCTTTCTCCTTCGTCGAATTCATGGCCCGTCTGCGGGCTGTGTCCCGCCGCGGGCCTGTGCCGCAGCCGCCGAGATTTCAGGTCGCCGACCTGACGCTCGATCCCTCGACTTATGAGGTCTTTCGGGCGGACAAGCAGATCCCCTTGACCAAGAAAGAGTACCTGCTGCTGGAATTGCTGCTGCGCAACGCCGGCCGGGTGGTGCGGCGTGAGGTCATCCTCGAAACCATCTGGGGCACGCAGGAGTCCGTCGAAAACAACACCGTGGATGCGTTCATCAAGCTGCTGCGAAGCAAAGTGGACCACGGCCACGCTGTGAAGCTCATTCACACGGTGCGTGGATTCGGATACCGTTTGCACGAGGGCGAGGAATGAAAAAAACCTCCATTCGTGTCCGGCTGACGGTCTGGTACTTCCTGGTTCTCACCGTCGCGCTGTGCGTATTCGGCGCGGGCACGTTTCTGGCGATGCGCCGGAGCATTCACAGCGTGGTGGATGAGGAACTGAGGGTTCGGCTCCAGGGCGTTCAACGGTTCATGACGAGCTTCTACGCCCGCTCGACGCCCTTTGAGATTGGCGAGGAATTTGAAGAAAACTCGGACCTGAAACCTGGAGAAGACCTGGTCCAGGTCAGTGATGCACAGGGGAACTGGGTCTTTCAGTCGAATTCAATCCGGCCCTACAACATCCCGGCGGCGAGTTTCGATGGCGTCGAGATCAAAACGATCGACGTGGCCACCAAGCCTCTTCGGATCCTTACAGCGAATGTCGCGGTGAACGGCCGCCCATATACCGTACAGTTGGCGACGGCGATGAGCGGATTTTACGCGACGCTCGATCGTGTCGCGTGGCTCCTGCTGTGGTCGATTCCCGCGATCTTGCTTCTGGCGACCGGGGCGGGTTATTGGATGAGCCGGCGCGCCTTGGCGCCTGTCGACGAGATCACCAATACCGCACGCTCCATCGGGGCGCAGAATCTGTCGCAGCGTTTGATCGTCCCCAGTACGGGCGATGAATTGCAGCGGCTGTCGGAAACGTTAAACCAGATGATCGGCCGGCTGGAAGCGGCGTTCGAGAAGAATATCCGGTTCACTGGGGACGCTTCGCACGAATTACGAACTCCCATTGCCGTGATCCGTACCACGGCGGAGCTTGCCCTGCGGAGGGACCGTACGGCCCGGGACTACGAAGATGCGCTCCGTCAGATCCTCACGGAGTCCGAACGTACCAGTGCGATGATCGAGAATCTGATGACGCTGGCTCGAGCGGATTCGGGAGCCCAGGTGCTTGAGTTCTCAGAGGTCGACCTGGGCAAGAGCGTCGAGCAGGCGTGTGTTCAGGGGCGCACGCTGGCCGTACCCCGAAACGTCGCGTTCGACTGGGAAATTCCGGAGCGCGAGATACGGGTAAAAGGGGATCCCCACGCCTTGCGGCGGCTGTTTCTGATTCTGATCGACAACGCGCTGAAATATACTCCGGCCGGTGGACGTGTCTCGGTGTCGATCCAACCCAATGGCGCCTTCGTCACCGGCGAGGTCCGGGACACGGGCATTGGCATCGCGGCTGAGGATCTGCCCAACATTTTTGAGCGGTTTTATCGCGCCGACAAGGCGCGCTCCCGAGAGCTGGGTGGCGCGGGACTCGGTCTGGCCATCGCCCAATGGATCGCGGACGCGCACGGCGCGAGCATCCAGGCGGAAAGCGTTGTGGGCCAGGGATCGGTATTTCGAATGCGCATGCCGCTGGATCCAAACCCCGCGCGTCAGAGTCAGAAGGTGTGAAAAAAATCGGCCGGCAGGCGAAACCGCCTGCCCCACGCCTTCGCAAAACATTGAGCGGCAAGGTGGGGCAGACGGTTTCGTCTGCCGTTTCGGTAATCGAACTCAGGCTCAGGGCGGGGTTAGCCGGTAGCACTCGCGGGCGATCTCCCATTCTTCCTCGGCGTGGATCACCAGTACTCTGAGGTCAAGAAAGCCAAGCTGCTTCGATACCGCATCGCGCAGCGGTTCACAATTTTCGCCGACGCCACCGGTGAACACCAGCGCGTCCGCGCCTCCCAGGACCGCCAGCATCGCGCCCACTTCCCGGCAGAGGCGATGCGCGTAGATCTCGAAAGCCAGTTTGGCTCTTTTGTGTCCCTGGGCCATGGCCGCAACAATCTCTCGCATGTCGCCCGATAGTCCGGACACACCCAGCAGTCCCGATTCCCGGTTCAGAATTCGATTGAGTTGCTCCGCCGTGTATCCCCGGTTCCTGATCAAATACACGATGATTCCCGGGTCGATGGAACCGCTTCGCGTGCCCATCATCAGACCTTCGAGTGGTGTGAACCCCATGGTCGTGTCCACGCTTTTTCCATCGCGCACCGCGCAGAGCGAAGCACCGTTTCCCAGATGGCAGATGATCAAACGGGCCGATGGGAGTCCCAGGACCTCCGCCGCGCGGCGTGCCGCGTATTGATGGCTGATCCCGTGGAACCCGTAACGGCGAATGCCTTGATCGAGCCACTCGTATGGCCCCGGATAAACATATGCCTCAGGCCCGAGCGTCGAATGGAAAGCCGTGTCGAACACGCCGATCTGCCGGACTGCCGTACCGAGGACGCGGTCCACAGTTTCGATCGCCGCAAGTTCTAACCGATTGTGTGCGGGAGCAATCTCGGCCTGTTTCGCGATCGCCGCTCGAACTTCGCGGGTCAGTAGTGTGCTTTCGCGGTACTTGCTGCCACCATGAACGATACGATGTCCGACGACGTCTACCGGACCAGGCACCGATCTGAGCACCGGCTCCAGCACGTCATTGATTCGGGAATCGCGATTCAGCTCTACGCGAGCGTCCCAAAGCCGCTTGGGCTCCTCTGACCAGTCACCCAGCCAGCATTTGAAGCTGCTGGATCCACCATTGAGGACCAGAATTCGCATCTAACTAAGACCTTGCAGGCCGGGGGCCTGCGTTACCCCGGCCACTTCCAGTCTCGAACCTCCGGCATGTCGTCGCCGTGCTCAGCGATGTACAGCTTATGCTCGATCAGTTTGTTCCGGAGCATCTGCTTCTGGTGCGCCGCCATGCTCTGCAACCGCGGGACCCGGTCGATCACATCGCCCGCCAGGTGGAAGCGGTCGATATCGTTGAGGACGGTCATGTCGAAGGGTGTCGTCGTGGTGCCCTCTTCCTTATACCCGCGCACGTGAAGATTATCGTGATTCGACCTTCGATAGGTCAGGCGATGGATGAGCCAGGGATAGCCGTGAAACGCAAACACGACCGGCTTATCCACGGTGAAGAGCGAATCGAAATCGCGATCCGACAATCCGTGCGGATGTTCGTTCGGGGGCTGGAGCGTCATCAGATCGACCACATTGACTACGCGAATCTTGACGTCGGGCAGGCTCTGGCGCAGCAAATCCACCGCAGCCAGGGTTTCAAGCGTGGGTATGTCGCCGGCACAAGCCATCACCACGTCCGGAGCCCCGCCCTGGTCGTTACTGGCCCAGCCCCAGATGCCGATCCCCGCCGTGCAGTGCTTGACGGCGGAATCGATGTCGAGCCATTGCAGGGCCGGCTGCTTCCCGGCAACGATCACGTTCACATAGTTGCGGCTGCGGAGACAGTGGTCCGCGACCGAGAGTAGACAGTTCGCGTCAGGCGGCAGATACACGCGCACCACATCGGCCTTCTTGTTGACCACGTGATCGATAAAGCCCGGATCCTGGTGGCTGAATCCGTTGTGGTCCTGCCGCCAGACATGCGAAGTCAGCAGATAGTTCAGCGAAGCGATCGGCCGCCGCCACGGGATCGTGCGGCAGGTCTTCAGCCATTTCGCGTGCTGGTTGAACATCGAATCGATAATGTGAATGAACGCTTCGTAGCAAGAAAAGAAGCCGTGACGGCCGGTGAGCAGATAACCTTCCAGCCATCCTTCGCACATGT
>JBGPHB010000222.1:0-6973 GCA_041484155.1 Bryobacteraceae bacterium | reverse complement strand
TGCGCCCGATGCTGGATTTCTATCACTTCTGGTCGGGGATGAGCAAGTTCGAGGATCTCGACCTGCTGCATCCGGGCGAGCTCGCCCACGTGCATTTCCAGGACACGCCGGATATGCCTCGCGAGTTGCTGGAGCAAACCACGCGCGTGATTCCGGGCGACGGGGTTGCTCCGATCGTCCCGATTCTGCGGAAGCTGGCTGAGAAAGGCTACGCGGGGGCGCTTTCGGTGGAGCTGTTCCTGCCGGAGTTCTCGCAAGGGGATCCCTACGAGGTGGCCAAGAGGATTCGCGAGAAGGCCGAAGGCGTGATGCGCAAGGCGAAAGTGATTTAGGGGAGCGAACCTATGAAATACCTATTGACCGCTTTGTTGATTTGTACTTCCGGTTTCGCGCAGCGTCCTTCCGATCCAGCCCTGTTGATCCCGGAAAACGCGCCGGCGCTGGACTACGTGGCGGTCGACAACCCACTCACGCTTCCCGGCGACACAAAGATGGGAGCGCCCGCGAGCACCGCGTTCGACTCCAAAGGCCACCTGTGGGTCCTGAACCGGGGAACCCAGCCTTTGATGGAGTTCGAGGCGGATGGGAAGTTCATTCGAGCATTCGGCGAAGGCCTCTTCCGGCGAACCCATGGGTTTCGGATCGACCGGGAGGACAATCTCTGGGTGACCGACGTGGGCGCGCACATCGTCGTGAAACTGAGCCCGCAGGGGCAGAGTCTTCTCACGCTGGGGACCAAGGGAGAAGCGGGAGAGTGGAATGAGTCTCACCGCTTGAACGAGCCCAATGATGTCGTCATCGGCCGCAACGGCGATATCTTTGTCGCCCAGGGACACACTGCGGGAAAGGGAAACCCGGGCGTGCTGAAGTTCGCCAAGAATGGAGACTTCATCCAGTCGTGGGGCGGAGTGGGTACGGCGCCGGGCAAATTCGCGGCGGCTCATGGGATCGCGCTGGACGCTAAGGGCCTGCTGTGGGTCGCGGACCGGGAGAATCAAAGGATTCAGATCTTCGATGCAGACGGGAAATTCATCCGGGAATTGAAGTATGCCGGTTTGCCGTGCGGGCTTCAGATCGGCGACCAATACATCTATATGGTCAATGGATTTGCGGGGCAGCTTCTGAGGCTGGATCTGAATGGTAAGGTCCTTGCGGCGGTCGGGAAACCGGGAAAGGGGCTGGGAGAATTTGGCGAGGCTCACGCTATTAACGTGAGCCCCACGGGTGAGATTTACGTCGCGGACACGGTGAACAGCGCGTTGCAGAAGTTTGTTAGGAGATGACAAGCTGAAGCATGTCCCACTTTATTTCTTGCTGTTCTTCGACAGCACGTTCTGGTCGACCCAATTCAGAATGACGTCGGCGACTTCCAGGTTGTTGGTGCCCAGCATCATCATGTGCGTGGTGCCTTTGAAGATCGGGTTCCCTAGTTCGTCCAGCTTGACGTATTCCGCTTTCGCGGTTCCGTGGCCGGCGGCGCGCCTGGCATTGATGGCGTCCACGCTGGCTTTGCACACTTCGCTCGTCACCGTGTAGTCTCCCTTGAGCGCCAAATAGGGGATCTGATCGAAGTCCTCCGCTTTCAGTCCGCTGTTGGGGAGCGAGCAGGACCCTTCGATGGTAATGAGGCCCTTCAACATATCCAAATGGCCCCGCTCTTTCAGGATGCGGGCCATATGATGCCCCATGATGCCCGATTGCGAGTGCGTCGCCACGATTGCACCACCGAGCTTTTCGACCAGCAGAGCAAGATCCTGGGGAGTCCAGGTATTGGCCGGAGCGAGCATGGAAGGATCGCAGGTGGCGCAAGTGGAGCCAGGTAGCGTGGCCTCGGCGTTGGGAACCAACTGCTTGTAATACTCGAGAGCGTAATAATTGTTGGGTCCGGCGGGCGCCTGAGCGATGGCGCCGGCGCGCGCAACCACCTTGGCATCCACTGACCCGATCGGGTACGCGGGGAAGTAGTCGCTGCCGTGGTTGGCGGTGTCCGTCGGTGGGTCGCCGGGGTCTCCATGGCGTATCAGCGTGCCGGTAAGGATGGTCGAGCCGGGCGGTGTAAGATGTCCGAACCACGCGGTCCAGGCGCCATTGTCGGTGATCCTGCCGAAGCCGGGGATGAGCGCTGTGCCATTCGCGACGTCACCGTTCTTGACCATGGCCGCTGCCTCATGGATGACGGACTCGTCGAACCCCGAACGCCCGCGTCCTGCCTGATCGACCACGTAAGTAGAAATCCCGTGGCGCACGAAATAGGGCCACCAGCCTTCCCTCCCGTCCGGCGTCGATTCCAAACAGGCCGCCGTATGACTGGACCCGTGCACCATGATGACCGGCGGCATCTTCGGCTTCTTGCGTGCCGGAATTTGGAACTGCACATACATCTGGCCGATCGTGATCTGGCTGGGTGTGGCGGCCTGGTTGGGGTTGTTCGGCGGGGGCACCGTGGCATAATTGGTGACCTTTGGCACGCCACCGATGAAGAAACTGCCCTGGTCTTCGATCACCAGCGGTTTGGTCAGGAATTTTTTCATTTTCTGCGGCTCACCCGCGGCGGCGGTCCCCGCCATCGCGAGCAGCAGAATTGCAGTGACTTTCGCGTTTTTCATTGGAATGCTCCTTTCTCAGTCATAGCTGATTATACGGGAGTGACCGGTCGGCAGCCCGCTCCCTCACGGTCGCGGTTCGGAAAGTGGCTGATTTGCAGACCCGAACCGCGACCATAAGGCAGCGGGTTGGCCCAAAGTCCCGACACCGAACCGCGACCGTAAGGGAGCGGGTCTGACCCCTCGCGATTGGATCACCTAATGGGGTAAAGTTGGTTACTCCAGCACCTATGATTCTTCGTTGTTTGTTGCTTCTAACGATCGGCGCGGCGGTGGGGATCGCGCAGAGCCCCGACGCACTGTTTCAGACGCACTGTGCAGCTTGCCACAACACGACTAATGCCGTGGGGGCGCCGCTGCCGCAAACTCTGCGCCAGATGTCCTGGAAGGCGATCCTCACGGCGCTCGAAACCGGAAAGATGACCGGGATCGGAAATGGATTGAGATCGACGCAGCGGGAGACGATCGCAAAGTATATTGGAACGTCCGAGTCGCAGGCCATTCTCCCGTCCTCGCACTGCGCCGCGACGCCGCAGCGCCGGACGAATCAACCCGAGTGGAATGGCTGGTCCGACGCGGCGAACACGCGCTTCCAACCCGCGCGGGCGGCTGGCCTGACCAGACAAACGACTCCGAAGCTGAAACTCAAATGGGCGTTCGGATTCCCAGGCGTGACCACGGCCTTTGGAACGCCGACGGTTTTCGACGGCAGGGTGTTCGTGGGCGCCGCCGATGGCTCGGTCTATTCTCTCGACGCGCGCACGGGATGCCCCTATTGGACGTACCTCGCGGTGGCGGGTGTGCGAACCTCGCCGGTGATCGGGAACGGATCTGCGTATTTCGGCGATCTTCGCGGCAATATTTATGCGCTGAACGTAGAGACGGGGGCGCTGCTCTGGAAAGTCCGCGCCGACGAACATCCGCTCGCGGTAATTACCGGGTCGTTGAAGCTCGACTCGGGCCGGTTGTACGTGCCGGTGTCTGGAAGAGATGAATCCATCGCCGCCATCAATCCCTCCTACGAATGCTGTACGTATCGCGGGAGCGTCGTGGCGCTGGACGCAGCAACCGGGAACCGGATCTGGAGGGCTTACACGGTTCTCGATACGCCGAAGGTAACCGGACAGAATGCCATTGGTGCTAAGACCTGGGGACCATCGGGTGTCGCCATCTGGTCCTCTCCCACGCTGGACCTGCAAAAGAAAGCGATCTATGTCGGAACGGGAGTGAACTATTCCAATCCCACGACGGAAACGAGCGACGCGATCCTCGCTTTCGACCTGGAGTCGGGCCGGCTCCTGTGGTCGCGCCAGTTCACCTCCAGCGACAGTTACAACTTCGCGTGCGGCGCGCAGGACAAGACGAATTGCCCAAAAGACCCCTTCATCGATGCGGACCTGGGCAACTCCGGAATCCTGCGGTCGCTGGGCGGCGGGAAACGCATCCTGGTGGCAAGTGACAAGTCGGGAATGGTCTACGGAGTGGATCCCGATCATGAAGGCAAGATTCTCTGGAAACAGAAGATTGCCTCGGGCGGCGTGAATGGCGGAACCATGTGGGGTGGCGCGAGCGACGAACAGGGGATCGCGTACATCGGCATTTCAGACTTCGCTCCGGGCAGGCCTGAGGTGGGCGGCGGCTTGGTCGCGTTGCAACTGGCGACGGGCGAGAAACTATGGATGACACCGGCTCCTAAGCCCGGCTGTCTTGCCGTTCCCGGTTGCAGCGCCGCACAGCCGGCGCCGGTGACGGTGATTCCGGGCGTGGCGTTTCTCGGGTCCTGGGATGGACACATCCGGGCATATGAGACCAAGGCCGGCGCGATCATCTGGGATTTCGACACGGCTCGGGATTTCCAAGCTGTGAATGGCGTAAAGACGAAGGGCGGCTCGATTAACAGCATGGCGCCAACGGTCGCCAGCGGGATGCTGTATATTACGTCCGGCTATTCGGGAGCCGCGATGCCGGGGAATGCACTCCTGGCTTTTTCTGTCGACGGAAAGTAGCGCAAGCCAAAAGAGGTTGCTGAAAAACTCTCTTCGGACGTACGAAGACGACAAGCTGAAGCATGTCCCACTTGGCTCATCAACAACTTGGCGCTTAAGGTGGGGCATGCTTTAGCTTGCCAGAGAGTTTTTCAGCAACCTCTTTAGCTTTTCTAAAAGAATGGGACTGAGAAGTCCCAACCAAGCTGAAGCTTACGCTACTTCCACGCGGAGTAAACCGGCTTGCCTACCAGGAACGCCGCGTTGACGCCCTGGCGCGGACGGAATTTCTGCACCCGGCCGCTGTCGACTTCGGCGACGTAGAAGTTGCCTTCCTGGTCCACGCTGAAGCCGTGTACGCCCCAGAAGCCGCCGGCAAAATCTCCCCAGACGCCCCACGAATACAGGAAGTGCCCGTCCAGATCGTACTTCAGCATCTTGGAAGTTCCGCGATCGAAAGCCCACAGCGCCTGGTCGGCTCCCATGTAGATCAGATGAATATCCGAGGGCGGTTCCCCGGGGCTCCACTCGTACAGGTATTTGCCGTTTTCATCGAAGGCCTGGATGCGATGGTTAGTCCGGTCGTTCACAAAAACCCGCCGGGTTTTGGGGTCGATCGCGATGCCGTGCACGCTGTTGAAATACCCGGGACGCTTCTCGGGCGGAGTGCCCTTCTGACCCCAAGCGAGAACGAACTTGCCGTTCTTATCGAACTTCGCGACGCGGGTTCCGTTGTAGCCGTCGGCTACGAACAGGCTGCTATCGGGAAGCCACGCCAGAAACGTCGGGCGGTTGAAGTGCGTGCCGTCGGCACCACTCACTTTGGGCGTGCCGATGGTCTGCACAAGCTCCTTTCCGTCGTGGGAGAACTTGTAGATGGCGTGCATGTGATCGTCGACGATCCAGACGTGCTTGTCGGGATCGTAGGGATTGATGGCGACGTAGTGGGGGCGCTGCAGAATCTTGTCCCACTGGGTCCACCGTTCGACGATGTTGCCGTTGGCGTCCGCCACGGTGATGCAGTTCTCCCATTTCGCGTCAACGCCGACGGTGCCTGACCACCCATCCGTTGGGGCCCCGGGTTCGGAGCCGCCGGCGCCACCTCCGGGCAGCGCGGCTGTGGTTGCATCGCGCCAGGGCAGGCGGCCGATGGGGAATTGGATGCTCGGGCCGAACTCGGGCAGCATCTTGGTTTGGGGCCGCTTGATGTTGGGGAGCTCGCCGCGGAAGAGCAGGAAGACGCGGTTGGGACTCTCGGCGTAGACGCTTTGCCCCGCGCCCCAAGTCCACTTTTCATTTCCGGGAAGGGTGCTGATGTCTTTGGGCCATCCCTTGACGATGTCGTAGGGCCCAAAGGCGTCCTGGCCTCCTTTGGTTCCCGGAATGGCGGCAAAGCCGGAGCCAGGCTGCGCCTGGATGGCCGGGAGCGCAATCAGTAGCACAATCGAAAGCTTAAGCATGCAGTCGAGAATACTACAACCAGCGGCGAACCGCGACCGTCAGATTGCCCGCTCCCTCACGGTCGCGGTTCGGTATCGGTACTCTGCGCAATCAACTACTTACCGAACCGCGACCGTGAGGGAGCGGGCTGAAGAGACGGTTGCCCGAGGTTCCGGCTTTGCCGGGTTAGGGAGCGGGCGCAACATACATCGCCATTGGCTCACCTTGCTTCGCGACCACATAACGCACCGCATTCGTTACTTGATCCGGCGTCCACAAATACTTCGTGCTCCCGTGACGCGCCCATCTACTCTGGTCGGTGGCGCCCTCTGTGCGTAGTGCTCGGCTGGCATAGCTCTTGAGAGCGTTCATCGCCCGCTCAGGAGCCGCCTCGGCATTCACGACCACATGCACGTGCGTCGTTCGAACGTGGGCGGCGAGCAGAGTCCACCGGCGATACCGGCACGTCTCAATCATCGCCGCCAGAACCGTGGCGCGTTGGACTTGGTCCAATTCGCAGGGAGGTTGCTTCAGGTTATTGCACATTGACGCTGCGAGCGGCTTGCTTTCGGGCATCGCAGGGCCGCCGACCCGGTTGTGTTGGCGGTCCACGGCGCCGGGTTCCCCAGGCAGCCAGCGTCCGTAACAGCAGAAAGTGATCAGGTACACCACATCGTGAAGTAGAGGCTGCGGGGGAAAGTTCTCAAGAGCCCGCTCCCTGACGGTCGCGGTTCGGTGAGTGGCTGATTGCGCAGGGTGCCGATACCGTACCGCGACCGTCAGGGAGCGGGCTGAGTCGCCGTGCGATATGATTAGGGGCGATGTTTCCATAAGGAGCCCTGTCATGCGCCGGATCGTTTCGCGTTCTCTCCTCTTCCTGGTTGCCGCGTTTTCACTCGCGGCGGCCGCATTGCCTTCCTCCAAGCCCGAAGATGTGGGGTTGTC
>JBGPHB010000221.1:0-6981 GCA_041484155.1 Bryobacteraceae bacterium | reverse complement strand
CGGCCGGCGCGGCGCGATTAGACTCGCCCTATGGCCTTGCGTTCGACGGGAGTGGGAACCTCTACATCGCCGATCTGGGCAACGCGCGGGTGCGGCGGGTGGCCGCGGACGGAACCATAACCACCATTGCCGGGGGCGGGGCGATCCCAGCCGGCGGTATGAACGAGGGCAGCGCCGCGACCGTGGTTTCGCTGGTCGCGCCGCGCAATCTGGCGCTGGATGGTTACGGGAGCATGTATATCTCCGACTTCAGCGGGCACCGTGTGTACCGGCTCAGCCCGGAGGGATCGCTAACTACGTTTGCGGGAACCGGCATTCGGGGATACTCGGCCGATGGAACGCCCGCGTCGCTGGCGCGACTGGCGTATCCCGCTGGTCTGGCCCTTGACGGTCAAGGTGTGCTCTACATCGCCGACAGCCAGAATCATCTCGTCCGCAAAGTAGCAAGAGGCGCGATTTCTTCAATCGCGCGCGCACTTACGCCGACAGGTCTCGTATTCGACAGGTTTGGCAGCTTATATATTGCAGATCCGTACGTAGAGCAAATCATTGAAATGCCCGCGACCGGTCCGGCAATCGTGCTGGCTTCCAGCGCTCGAGATCTGGCCTTCGCCGGGGACGGCTCTCTGTATACGGCCGATGGTTCGCGGGCGCGCCGAATCTCGTTCACCGGACTCAGCACGATCGTAGCCGGCGGAGGGAATCTGGCCCATGGCGACGGCAGCGCCGCAACGCTGGCGCTTCTCAATCATCCGAGTGGAGTGACGGCGGACTCGTTGGGTAATCTCTACATTGCCGATCGCGACAATCATCGAATTCGGCGGGTTTCCCTGGACGGAACCATCACCACCGTCGCCGGTACCGGCATCGCCGGCGATGGCGGCGCGCAGCTCCACTCACCTTCCGCGGTCACCGTGGACGCCCGGGGCAATCTTTATATCGCGGATACCGGCAATCAACGCGTGCGCAAGATGACGCCCGCCGGATCGATTCTTCCCGTCCCCAGCACCGGCCTGGTCTCGCCAACCTATGCGGTGGCCGGACCCGATGAAAACATTTACATTGCCGACGGATCCCAGGGCACCATCAGCAAAGTCAGCGCAACGGGTGTGATCACGACGCTTCTCAAGGGACTGCAATCGCCGCGTGGGCTGGCGCTCGACTCGGTGGGCAATCTCTACTTCACCGAGACCGGCGGGCAGCGCGTGCAGCGCCTGGGGAGGTCGGGCGATCTGATCAGTCTCGGCGCCGGCGCCTGGAGCGTGCCTTGCGGCATCGCGGTGGCCGCAAACGGCGATGTGTTCGTGGCCGATAGTGGCCTGCAGCGTATCCTGCGCGTCGACTCCCTGGGACAGGTGACGGCGATCGCCGGTACTGGTTCAGCGGGATTCTCGGGCGATGAAGGAGCGGCACTCTCAACCGAGCTAAGTTTCCCTTGGGACGTCGCCATAGGTCCGGAGGGCACGCTGTATGTAGCCGATCTCGGCAATAACCGGATTCGGGCTGTGACCCCTCGCGGGCCTGCGGTGGCGGTAGTAAGCGCCGCGAGTCTGCTGCCCGGTCCGCTCGCGCCGGGAATGTTAGTCGCCGTCCGCGGGACGGGTCTGAACGCTGTGCAAATTCTGATTGACTCGATCCCGACGCCCATTCTTGCGGCGAACAACGCCGGTCTCATCGTGCAGGCGCCAGCCCAGATCGCGGGGTTGCCAAGCGTACAGATCGAGATTCTCCGCGACGGAAAAGCGCTCGCGCAGATCCCCGTGCCCGTGGCTGCTGCCGCCCCGGCGCTGTTTGCCGAGACTTCCGGACAGGCGTCGGCGAACAACGAAGATGGAACCGTCAATTCAGCCGCGAATCCGGCGCCGCGCGGGTCCGTGATCGCTCTTTACGGGACTGGGGAAGGCGTGACCGGCCTCCCGATTTCGGTTCGCATTGGTGATTATCCGGTGGAGGTTCTGTACGCAGGTCCGGTCGACGGATACCCCGGTTTGTTGCAAGTGGACGCACGCGTACCGGCGGGCTACGTCGCGCCCGGCAATCTGGCTGTGACGATTACCGTAGGGCAGATCTCGAGCCAGCCGGGCGTGACGATCGCCGTCAACTAGCCCGGAAGCCGTTTGCAACGTCACGCGCACCAACCGCACGGTAGCCGCACATTTAAAGCCCCGCCCGTTAGGGCGGGGTTCTGTTCGGAAATGTAGAAACTCCAAACCCCGCCTTTACAGGCGGGGCTTGTTACAAATACGATTTGAGCATGGACGACATGCCCGCTTGCTAACGCGCGCGGTTTCCGTCAGGAAGCGGGCCAACCACCCTGGCCCACGTACTGCACTTCTTCCTCAAGCTCTAGGCCGAATTTATCGCGCACGCGGTTCTTCAGTTCCGCCATGATCCGGCTCAGCTCTAACGCACTGCCGCCGCCTTGGTTGTAGATCAGGTTGGCGTGATAGTCCGCCACTCGAATCCCGCCGTCCGACATCCCCTTGGCGCCCACTTGTTCGAGGAAATACGCGGAGGGCACCTTCCCCTCGCGCACGACTCCCTCCGGCACCTGTGCGCGCGCGGTCTGCGGCAACTCGGCCAACAGCAGGTTCTTGAAAATACTGCCGGCGCACCGCATGGTTGGGGGATACTTCTGGTTGCGGATCTTGAGAATCCCCTCGGCAGTGTTGCGCAGTTCCGCAGGATCGGCGGGATCGAGACGCAGCGTCGCCGAGAGGATGATCCACTCCTTGCGCCGCTTGAAAACGCTGTGGCGGTAGCCGAATTCGCAGGCAGGATTGTCGATCTCGCGGCTCTCGCCAGGGTCGAGGAAACGCACGCGCTCGACGCGCTCATTGATGGAATGGCCATACGCGCCCGCGTTCCCGTAAACGGCGCCACCCACCCAACCCGGAATGCCGGTCATGGTTTCAAGACCGCGCAACCCGCGCTCGATGGTTCGATCGACCAGGTCCTGGAGAACGGCGCCTGCCTTCACTTGGACCATGCACCCCTCGATCTCGATGGCGGAGGCTGTGTAGCGCAGTGCGACTCCCGGGTAGCCCCTGTCGTCTACGATCAGGTTTGTCCCGCCGCCGATGATGGTGTGCCGGCATCCGCTTTCCCGCAACACGCGCAGCGCATTGAAGAGTGCAGCCTCATCGGAAGCATCGGCCAGCGCGCGAGCCGGCCCGCCGATCTCGAAACGCGTGTACTGGCTCAGCGGAACGTTCTCAAAAACGTGTAAATTGGGAATCGCCGCAAGGCGAGAGAGCATCTACTTCCAGATTATAGAGGAGACGCCAAAGTGTTCCCCGGATTCCCGCCCGAAGCCATGACCTTTTTCCGCGGCCTCACCCGCAACAACAACCGGGAGTGGTTCCAGCCGCGCAAGGAGACCTTCGAAAACATAGTGAAGGCTCCCATGCTCACGCTGGTGGAAGCGTTGAACGCGGAATTCGCTAAATTTGCGCCTCAGTATGTCACCGATCCGAAGAAGGCCGTGTATCGCATCTATCGCGACACGCGTTTCAGCCCCGACAAGACGCCTTACAAGACGCACGTAGCCGCTCTGTTTACGCCGCGCGGTCTGGACAGGCACTCGAGCACGGGCTTGTTCTTCAGCGTATCGCTGAGAGGCACCGAGGTCGCCGGCGGCGTCTATCACCCGCCGACCGAGCAGTTGCTGGCCATACGCACGTGGCTCAGCGAGAATCATGAGCGCTTCCGCAAGGCCGCGCGCGGGCCGGAAAAGCTCATGGGAAAACTGCAAGGCGAATCGCTCCAGCGAATTCCCAAGGGCTTCGACGCCGCGCACCCGGCCTCCGATTTGATCAAGATGAAGCAGTGGTTGTACGGCCATCTCCTGGAACTGGAGGTGGCTACTTCGCCAAAACTCTTCACCGAGCTGGTCAAACGCTTCCGGATCATGGTTCCGGTGCTGGAGATGTTGAGCGAGCCAATTTCGCGGTCCAAGCGGGCCGTTGGCGCCGGCTATCTCGATTAGTGGCCTGTCTAAACCCGCTCCCTCACGGTCGCGGTTCGGTATCGGCACCATACGCAATCAGCCACTTACCGAACCGCGACCGTGAGGGAGCGGGCGAATGGTAGGTCATTTGTCGAGTCTCAGGTTGTTCTTCACGCTGAACACCCCCGGCACACCGTTCGCCGCGATGCCGGCTACGTTCTTGTCGCCTTCGTTGGCCACCACTCCTTCCAGGGTCACGTTGCCGTTCTTGACGATGATGTGAATCGGGGGCACGGCGCTCAGCGCGTATCTTTCCAGTTGCGGTTTGGAGTAAATCGCACGGAACAGCGCCCGCCGTAGTTGGTCGTCGTTCGGCGAAAGCGGTAGCACTTCGATTTCGTTGGCCACCGTCTGCACGCCTTCCACTTGTTTTACAGCCTTTTCGGCGTCGCTCTTGAGAGTTGGGCGGGCCACTTGCCCAAACAACGTGACCTTAGTCCCGTCGACGCGGTACGCGAGATTGTCGAACACGTTGTAATACGGCAACATGACCAGCTCGTGGCGCACCTCTTTGACGAGCCTGTCGGTGGTTTTGTCGGCCGCAAGCACGGCTAGCGGGAGCAAGAGAATCAGCGATTTCATATGTCCTCCTGGGACGAGTTTATCGTGCAAATCGGCGGGCTGTCTTGCTCAGTCCATAGACCAGCCCGAAGAACAAAGCGACGTCGGTGAACAGATGGAAGCCGAGGAAATGCCGGTACGTCTCACAAGCGTCCGCCAGGGAAGCGATGCAGAACTCGACGATGCCCATCAGCGAAGTGAGCACCACCACATAGATGAGGGTCCGGTTGAACGGGGAGGCTTCCTGCAAAGCGATGACCGGCCCCAAAAGGATCGCCAGCGCGTACCAGGCCGCAATATGCCAGGACCAATGTATGAAGAGCCAACTGCGAAACGCGCTCCAGGAGGCAAGGCGGTCCGTCCTGGCACCCGCTGGATGCCCATCCTCCCGGCGGTAGTTCGATAGATTGACCGGCCGCCGCTGCCATGCCTCTTGCGCCAGGTCGCTTCGCAGGATACCGAGTACCCTCCCTGGGTGCATGAGGTAGAAGTGCAGGACGCCCCCATAGTTGCTGCGCTTGCAGAAGCTCCGGAACCAATTCGGATCCTGCGTCGGATTCCCCGGCATGAACGCATGCAAGCCCACGTACTTCAGGTCATCTGGCGTGAGCCCCAGTTGCTCCGCATCCCGTCGGGGCACGGACGAACCGGGTAGAATCTTGAAGAACACAAGATTGAACCGTGCCTGTCCCTGGTACCAATCCGGCGTCAGATCGAGAATCGAAGCCATTCCCACCAGCAAGGCCACTGCCGTAGTACCGGCAACCACGCGAAACCACCAGCCGCGAGCTCTCCAACCCAGAAAAAGCGATATCCCAGCAGGTACCAGGCCCAGAATTCCATGCTGGCCCTTGGAGGTGACAAACAGCAAGGCCGCGGCTCCGAATACCAGCAGAAGCTCGGTGAGCTCCTGAGCCTCCGACACCAGAAGGAACGCGGCGGGAATGGCCACCATCGCACCCAGAAGGGCGGCGTTGTCCATGTAGAAGGAGTTAAAGTACGCAACATAGCTCACGTCGGCGAAAATCCATAGCCCGGCCAGCGCCGCGACCAGCCGGGCGATTCGAGGCAGAGGCCGCAATGCCAGCAGCAAAAGGTAGTACGCCATCAGGAATCCGAGGCTGTGTACCCCGCCCAGCCAACGGATGTCGAACGCCCGTCGGTCTCCGGCCCGTTGCTGGAGCGAGGAGGAAATCCAGGCGGGCACGATTTCCGACGACCGCACATCACTTACCCAGCAAAAACGTTGCTCTCTCAAGTAGCCGGATTTGAAGTACAGGAAGTTCTCAGCGCCGTTGTCGGTGTCGCCGATACATAGCCGCCCCGCGATCTTGCTGAAATCCGCGTTGTTGGCCATTCCGATGAACCCGGGCAGGATGAGTTGCCAAAGCAGGACACCGGCGCAGACCAGGACCAGTAATCCTTCCGGCCAGTCCGGCGCCCACGACCACCGTTGTTCACTCTCCCGAATCGATCCTGACACGAGTATCCGACCCGATGATACCGGACCGTAGTCCGTCGGTAAAGCCGGTAGAGTCGATTTTGCTGTTTACCGCTCTTCCCGACTGTGGTACGATAGGGATGCTTTCATGGACGATCTCCTCGAAGCAAACCCCCACCTATGGAGTCGAAGATAATCCCCGAATGAGTTTTACGGTCTTCCTGGGCAATCTGCCCGCTTGGGTAACTGCGGACGATATCAAGGGCTGGCTCACCGCCGAGAACCTTGTCGCGGACGCCATTAAAGTGATCCGCAACCCGGAAACGCAGGAGTCTAAGGGCTTCGCGTTTATCGAGGCGCCGAACACCGACGAAATGAATGCGATCATCCGGCGCTTCGATCGCGCCCCGCTGGAGGACCGACTGCTTCGCGCCAACCCCGCGCAACCACCCAAGCCGAGAGGACAGCCTAGGGTAACGGGCGGTCCAAGCGGACCGAGCAACCCCGCGGGTCAGGGCCACGTGAGTCACAGCCACGTTAGCCAAGGTAACGTCGGTCCCAGCAACGTCGGTCCCAGCAACGTTGGTCAGGGCAACGGTGGCCCCAGCAGCGCCCCCCCCGCGAGTGTCGATCAGCGCCCGCCCCGTCGCGGCAAAAAGAGCGCCGCGAAGAAGCCCGGCAATACCGCCGCCGGTCCGAGCAGCGCGTTTGCCGAAGAGCTAGCCAAAGCCCTGTAACGCAGGCCCCGGCCTGCAATTGATTTTCCGCCACGCCCTTAGGGTAATCGCCTCCTTTTTCTCTTGACAATTGGTGTTATACTAAACCGCTAAGAAATTGCAAGGCGTGGGGTGGTTCGGGGCGGACTGCGTCGGGGGACGGCGCGATCCGGACGGGAGGGTGAGCTTTGACAGACCTGCTCATTATACGCATCCTATTCATCAGTGTCCTGAGTTGCGCCGCTTTCTTCTTG
>JBGPHB010000220.1:0-7007 GCA_041484155.1 Bryobacteraceae bacterium | reverse complement strand
CCTGAACTGATTCTGCACGACTTAGGCCAGTTCCGGCCTGTCTCATGACGAACTTGGGCTAGAGACCGGCGGCGGCGAGTACCACCCTACGCCGCGCACCTACTTAAGCTTCGGGTTTTCGGTAACTTACGGCTGGTCATTCCACTTGAAAAGCCTGGCGCGACTCCCATATTTGACTGCCCGTCTGGTCCCGCACCGTGACCAACAACGTGTAGGAAGCCTTTGGCACGTTCCGATCCAAGCTCAGGCTCAGCATGCCGGGAACGTAACGCTGCGGATAGAACGATTCGGCGGACTCGGACGCCGCTACCGGACGTGAGAACACCTCCTGGCCTGCGGCTGTGAGCACGGCCAGCCCATAGTCGACCGAAAAGCGGTTGTTCTCGCCAAACTTGTAGCCCGTGATGTCGAAACGTGCCCACAGCATATCGCCCGGATGGTAGGTCGCCGTGCGCAACCCCACTGAATCGTCCTCGGCCCGAAGGAATTGAAAATTGCGCGCCACCAAGGACTCGCTGGGCTCGACCTCGTGGCCCCGCACGGGAAAGGTAAGCTCTGCGCCGGCCTCCGTACCGCCGAACTCGTCCTTCACCTTCACCGGTATGCGGTAGATGCCGCTCGGCGCGAAGGGCGGCATCACGAAGCTCGACAGGAACTTCGGCATCCAGTTTTTGTCCTGCGGCAATACGTCGTCTTCAAAACGGCCGGACTTCTCCTTCTCGATCAGCATCCCCGACGGATCCGTGACGCGCATCTGCCAGGCCAGCTTTACGTGTTGCTCGTCCTCTTTCTTCTCTACCTTGTAGCCGGTGAGGCGGCAACTGAAATAAATGGTTTCTCCGGGGACAAACTCATGGGTGGGGGCGAGCACTGGCCCATCTTCGAACTGATGCAGCGCGATGCGCTCGATAGTGAGTTGTTTTGGCTGCGCGCACAGAACCAGCGCACCGGCCAGAGACACGATCATGCAGCGGGCGTTGCCCAAAATTGACCTACTTTACCGGAATGCCCGGGATCGGCGAGGGCACTCCCGTATCGCCGTCCATACGCAGGGGGATCGCCACCCAGGCGTACTTCTCCGTCCCCGGCTCGCCACCGTCGGTGATGCGCAAACGGTACGAAGTCAGGCCCACGTCGAACAAAATGTTTCCGTGCTGAGTCTGCGCCGGACTCAGATTGCGCAACAACCCGAACCAATTATCGACCCCCTCGCCGTCGTCGGACTCCAGGAACATCTGACCATTCTGGTTTTGGACCGTCATTAAGGGAACCGAGACCTCTTTTCCAGCGCCGTTGGTGACCGAAATGGTGATCAGCAGGAAACGCTGCTCTGGAAGCCGGACTTTAAACGGGTCGCCCAATTGACTTCGCCAAACCGTTTCGACGACATTGTAGGTAAGTGGTCCGACAGCAACTCTTTCTCCCATCGGGTAATCGATGCGAATCGAGTTTCCCCTGGTGCCGCAACCCGCCGAAGTTCCCAATGCGAGAACGAGCAGAAAGTACGGAGGGCGACTCAGCATGGCGATAACTCCTCAATCTAGCTGGTACTCGGGCCGAAGGCAAGCTGGGGTACTGTTCCTTTTGGGCGCGATATGCGCGCAGGCCTTCCAGGCGGAGCATCCGCTTACTGGCCGTCGCATCGCTCCGGTGATGGGCGCAGCCGGCGCGGACTGGCTGGAGCGGAGCGAACGCGAGAAGGAAGAGAAGCCGGAAGCCGCGCTCGACGCGCTTGGAATCAAGCCTGGCATGGTGGTGGCCGACATCGGCGCCGGTTCCGGCTACATGTCGCTAAGGATGGCCGTGCGCGTGGGCCCGACCGGCAAAGTGTACGCTGAAGACGTCCAGCCGGAGATGTTGCGGCTGCTGCGGCAGAATGAGGCCAAGGCAAAACTCTCGAACATCGAAACCGTGCTCGGTTCTGAAGCCGATCCCAAACTCCCCGCCGGCAAGATCGATCTGATTCTGTTGGTCGACGTCTATCACGAATTCTCACAGCCCCAAAAAATGTTGCGTAAAATGCTCGAGGCGCTGAAGCCCGACGGCCGCCTGGTGTTGCTCGAATACCGTAAGGAGGATCCGACGATCCCCATCCGGCCCGAGCACAAGATGAGCGTCCAGGAAGTGAAGACCGAACTCGAAGCCGAAGGATTTCACCTGGCCCAGGTGATCGAGACCCTGCCGCGCCAGCATATCCTCATCCTGACAAAGTAGGACATGCTTAAGCTTGTCAGTTAAGATAGACAAGCTGAAGCATGTCCCACGCGATCCGCCTCGACCGAGTCACCAAGAATTTTGGGCAATACACCGCCGTCCAAGCCGTCGACCTGGAGGCAAACGCCGGCGCATTCGTTTCCGTAGTCGGCCCCAGCGGCTGTGGCAAATCCACTCTGCTCAATCTAGCCGCCGGATTGATCCAGCCCACGTCGGGCTCGGTGTCTGCATTCGGCGAGCCGCTGTCCGGCCTCAACCGTCGCGCCGCCTACATGTTCCAGCAGGACGCCCTGCTCCCCTGGAAGACCGTGCTGGGCAACGTGATGCTGGGCCTCCGGCTCCGCGGCGCCAGCGCGCCGGACGCCGAAGCGCAGGCGCGCGACTGGGTAGGTCGCGTGGGTCTAAAAGGCTTCGCCGAAGCCTATCCGTCGCAATTGAGTGGCGGCATGCGCAAACGTGTTGCCATCGCTCAGAGCTGGATTGTGAATCCCGACATTCTTCTGATGGATGAGCCGTTCAGCGCGCTCGATGTGCACACGCGTCTGCGAATGGAGAACGAGCTGCTCGACCTCTGGACCGCTTCCCCCAAGACGGTGCTCTTCGTCACCCACGATCTGGAAGAAGCCCTGGCACTGTCCGATGAAGTCGTGGTCTTATCGGCGGGCCCCGCCAGCCGCGTCCTGAATCGCTATCCGGTGGACTTGCCACGCCCGCGTGATCTGATCGATATCCGCACCTGGCCGCGCTTCTCCGAGCTGTATCGCGAGATCTGGGCCCAGCTTAGAGAGGAGGTGCTCACCAGCTATGGCAGAGAAGGTTAGCCCGCGCGGGTCCATGCTGGTTGCGCAGATCCTGCTCGGCGCTGCGGCGCTCGCGGCGTGGCAGGGACTGGCCAACGCCGGGAAGCTCGACAAGTTCTTCTTCAGCCGCCCGACCGATATCGCCGCGCGCATTGTGGACTGGTTCAGGACCGGTTCCATCTGGATACACCTGGTGGTCACGATGGAAGAAGCCGCGCTCGCATTCACGCTCGGCGCGGCGTCGGGCGTACTGCTGGGGTTCGGGCTGGCGCGATCGCCACGGCTGGGCGCGTTGCTCGATCCTTACATCCGGTTGCTCAATGCCTTGCCGCGGGTGGTGCTGGCGCCCATTTTTCTTTTGTGGTTCGGGCTGGGCATCTGGTCCAAAGTGGCGCTCGGGGTGACGGTAGTCTTCTTCATCGTCTTCTTCAACACGCATCGGGGCGTCCGCGAAGTCGACCCGGTCGTCGTCAACAACGTGCGCATGCTCGGCGCATCGGAGTGGCAACTGGTGCGGCATGTCCTGATTCCCAGCGCCATGACCTGGGTCTTTTCGAGCCTCAATATCAGCGTCGGTTTCGCGATGATTGCGGTGGTGGTGGGCGAATACCTCGGAGCGTCGCGCGGCGTCGGCTACCTGATCTCGCAAGCCGAGGGCACCTTTGATACGACCGGCGTGTTCGCTGGCATGGCCGTGCTCAGTGCCGTGGTTCTGCTGGTAGGCTGGGGCGTCAGCCGCCTGGAAAAGTGGCTGCTGCGATGGAAAACATGAGACGTTCGTTGCTCGCTCTTTGCCTGATCGTCTCCGCGTGCGGGAGCCGCCGCGGGGCCGAGATCCGGCTAGCCGTGCAGCCGCCCGCGACCAACAACTATCCCAGTCACCTGGCGCAATGGCTTGGTTTCTACAAGCAGGAAGGACTCGACGTCACCATTTCTCAAATCGCCGGCGCGTCCAAGGTTCTGGAAGCGCTAGTTGGTTCGAGCGCGGATGTGGCCAGCGGCGTTTACGAACAGACCATTCAGATGGCCGCCGAAGGCCGTGGTATCGTGAGCTTTATTTCGCTCCTGCGCTCTCCTAACTTTGCCGTGATCGCTCCGGTTGGTGAGGTCAAGACCCTGGCCGATCTGCGCGGCAAGACGGTTGGGGTGTCCTCGGTTGGGTCGCCCTCGCAGTTCTACCTGAATTACCTGCTGACCGGCGCGGGCGTGCCGCCGGGCGAAGTCGGAACCGCCGGCATCGGCCAGGGCGCGACCGCGGTGGCGGCGGTAGAGCGCCGTCAAGTTGCCGCCGCCGTGGTGTTCGGCAGCGCGATCACCGTGGCGCAAGCCCGGGGCGCGATCATTCTTGCCGATTCGCGGACTCCCGCAGGTCTGCGCGCGATCTTTGGCGTGGACGATTACCCCGCCTCCTCCCTGCTCGCCCGCGTGGAATGGTTACACGCGAATCCCGATCTGGCGCGGCGCATGACCCGCGCGATCCTGCGCACCTTGGCATGGATCCGCGAGCATTCGGCGGAAGAGATTCTGGCGAAGATCCCGCCGGAATCGAGGGTCGGTGAGGCCGCCGCCGAGATCGAAGCGATTCGCCTCGCCAAGCCCATGTACTCGACCGACGGCCGCATCCGGCCGGAGAGCGCGGAAGCCGTGCGGCGCGTGCTGGCCGGCTCGCTCGCGAAAGTGCGCGACGCACGAATCGATCTGTCGCGCACGTACAGCAACGAATTCCTGCCCTGAGGTAAGAACCCCGCCCTGACGGGCGGGGCTTTGCGGGTTTGCGCCCGCCCACGGCACCCGTCAACCACCCGGAAAGCCCTGCCCGTTAGGGCGGGGTTCTTTACTCGCCCTTCACGCAAACCACCTGACGGAGCGTGTGGACGATCTCGACGAGATCCGCCTGCGCCGCCATCACAGCGTCAATTGGCTTATACGCCGCCGGAGTCTCATCGATCACATCCGAGTCCTTCCGGCACTCCACGCCCTCCGTCATCCGCGCGTGGTCCTCCAGCGTAAACCGCCGCTTGGCTTCGTTGCGCGACATCGCCCTGCCGGCGCCATGACTGCAACTGTGGAAGCTCTCCGGATTGCCCTTCCCGCGCACAATGTAGGACCGCGCCCCCATACTGCCGGGAATGATCCCCATATCGCCCTCTCGCGCGCGGACCGCTCCCTTGCGCGTCACCAGGACGTTCTCGCCGAAATGCGATTCGCGCGCGACGTAGTTGTGGTGACAGTTGATGGCTTTCAGCTCCGCGCTGAACGGCTGTACTCCGCCGGATTCCCGCACCGCGCCGACGATCTGCTCCATCATCAGCTCGCGGTTCCGCCGCGCGTAGTCTTGTGCCCATTCGACCGCCTCGACGTAGTCGTCAAAGTGCTCGGTGTGCTCCGGAAAATAGGCGAGGTCGATATCGGGAAGGTTGACGAAGAACTTCTTCATATCCCGGCGCGCGATGTCGATGAAGTAGTTGCCCATGCGATTGCCGACCCCTCGCGAGCCGCTATGCAGCATGAACCAGACTGCTTCCGACTCGTCCAGGCAAACCTCGATGAAGTGGTTGCCCGTTCCGAGCGTGCCGAGATGGTTCGCGTGGTTACCGCGATCGAGCTTCGGATGCTTCGCCAGGATCGCGTCATAGCGGGATTTCAGCTCACCGAGCCAGACTTCCTGATTGCGTCCCGGTATTGCGTGCCAAGCCCCGCGATCGCCCGCTCCTCCGTGGTTGGTCCGACCATGCGGCACCGCCTTTTCGATGGCCGCGCGGATTCCCTTCAGGTTGTCCGGCAGATCGCGCGCATTCAGGCTGGTCTGGACCGCCTTCATGCCGCAACCGATGTCGACGCCCACCGCGGCCGGAATGATCGCGCCCTTGGTGGGGATCACACTGCCCACGGTCGCACCAATTCCCCAATGGACATCGGGCATCGCCGCGATCCACTTGAAGATAAATGGCAACTGCGCGGCGTTGAAAAGCTGTTGGCGGGCCTGATCCTCCAGCGCCACGCCCTTGGTCCAGGCCTTGACCGGCACGCCTTTCTCCGGCGCGAATACGGTGTACGTTCTATCCGGCATCTCGACCTCCTTCATTATCGTCAAGACATTGGCGGGATCGACGAGACTTGAACTCGCTTTCTCCTCCGTGACAGGGAGGCGGCTCGGCCGCTTTGCCCTCGACCCCCAAACTCTTGGTATCCCGCCCCAGACTCGAACTGGGATCTGAACGTTCGTAGCGTTCTGTCCTGATCCATTGGACGAACGGGACATGGTAGCGAAGGCACTCGGCCAGTCGTGCTCTACGCCAAAAAAAGTGGACCGGAGCGAATTGAACGCTCGCAGTCTTCATCAAAAGTGAAGTCCCCGGCCAGCGTGGGGGTCGGGTCCGCAAGGGGTCGGGTCCGCAAATGGTACCGAGGGAGCGAGTCGAACGCTCGTACGGGGTTCCAAAGGCCCCGGTCCTACCGTTGAATGACCTCGGCATGGAACTTGGATACCCCGGAATGGAATTGGTAGCGGAGGGGAGAATCGAACTCCCGATCCCGTGTGCCCAAGACACGTGCCTTACCACTCGGCTACTCCGCTGTGAACCCGTTGGGTTAGGGTATTGGAACGGCCACGGCGACTCGAACGCCGATTCTCGGTTTAGGAAACCGAAGCCCTATCCCGTTGGACGATGGCCGCGCAAGATGGAGTGACCGGAGAGAATCGAACTCTCGTGGAACGATCCACAGTCGCACGCCTAAGCCACTCGGCCACGGTCACAGTTGGTGCCAGGAGCACGAATCGAACGTGCGTTTCCAGCTTTTCAGACTGGCGCCTTAACCGTAACGGCCTCCCTGGCGAATCTTGGTGGAAGAGGAGGGAATTGAACCCTCATTGGCTGGTTGCAGGCCAGCGGTCCTCCCGTTGAACGACTCCCCCAAAGAAATCTGGTTGCGGGCTGGCGAGTTGAACGCCACTCGCATGGCTTATGAGGCCAGCATGACACCGGTTCACTT
>JBGPHB010000219.1:0-7026 GCA_041484155.1 Bryobacteraceae bacterium | reverse complement strand
CTCCACCGATTTCCCAGTGGAGCGCTACTATCGCGATGCGCCGCTGGTCGTGATCGGCGGCGGAACGAATGAGCTCCAACGGCTGATCATCGCGCGCAACCTGCTCAAGAAATACAAAGAGGAGGCGTGATGGAGTTTGGCCGCTACTATGAAGAGTTCGAGGTCGGCGCTGTCTACAAACACTGGCCGGGCCGAACCATTAACGATTACGATAACACCTGGTTCGCGCTGCTCTCCATGAACCAGAACCCGCTGTTCGTCGACGATCAGTACGCGCGCCAGCAGCCGCTCGGACGCCGGCCTGTGATCGACACGCTGATTTTCAGCCTGACCGTGGGCATGAGCGTATCCGATACCAGCGGCAGGACCATTGCGAATCTGGGCTATGAGAGTGTGGTTTTTGAACGTCCGGTATTTCCCGGCGATTCGCTGTACGCCGAATCCGAGGTGCTCGAGAAGCGCGAATCGAAGAGCAAGCCCGATCGTGGCATCGTAGCCATCGAGACGCGCGGCTATAATCAGAACCGGGAGCGTGTCATCGTGCTGCGCCGCCGGTACCTGGCCCCTAAGCGAGGCGCGGTAGCGCAGGCGATCGTGTCGCCTGCCGGCCCGAGTCCGTGAAGTGGGGCGGGCAGTCCTGCCGGCAAGCCGGCATTCGTGCCGGCTTTTTTCGCCTGCTTCGGGACAAGAAAAGCCGGCCTGGAGGCCGGCTCGCCGCCATGACTGGCTGCCCCACGGAGCGCATTGCCAGCCTGCGAAGATTTTAGGCAGTCGAACACAGATATGAAGTCGTCCACACCGGAATATACACGCGAGTTGGCTGAATTCGTGCACGGGCTGGAGAACCTCCCTGCCGAGGTCCTCGACCGCGCCCGCTACTTTTTGCTCGACTATCTGTCTGTCGCGATTCGGGGATCGCGTGAGGAGTCGTCGGCGGCAGTGCGCCGGATGATTCAGCGAATCTGCGCCAGCGGATGCGCTACGGTCATCGGCACGCCGATCCGCACCATCCCTGGTCTTGCCGCGTTGGCCAACGGAGCGGCGGCGCATGGCATCGAACAGGACGATACGCACAGCGGCGGCTCCATTCACCTCGGCGCGACGATGTATTCCGTCGGGCTGGCTCTTGCCGAAACGATGCCCGAGACGCCGTCCGGCCGCTTCTTCACGGCAGTCGTGGCTGGATACGAAGCCGCCTCGCGGATCGCGATGGCGGTGCAGCCGCAAGAACACTATGCGCTGGGCTTTCATCCCACCCAGACTTGCGGCGTTTTCGGAGCCGCAGTCACGGCTTCGAAATTGCTCGGCTCGACTGCGGAACAGACCATCGCGGCAATGGGCATCGCCGGAAGCATGGCCGCGGGATCGATGGAATTCCTGGCCGACGGCGCGTGGACCAAGCGAATTCATCCCGGCCTCGCCGCTCAAAACGGCATTCAGGCGGCGTTGCTCGCGGCCGAGGGATTCTCGGGCCCCCTCCGGATTCTTGAAGGCCGCGACGGCTTTCTGCGCGGCTATTCCAGAAAACCGATCCCGGAGCGGCTCACCCAGGACCTTGGCAAGTCCTTCGAGATTCTTCATACCGCCGTGAAGCCCCACGCGTGCTGCCGATACATGCAGGGACCGATTGATGCCATCCTCGATTTGGTGCGCCAGCATAACATTCAGCCGGGCCAGATCCACCGGATCGAAGTTGCCATTCTCGAAGCCGGCTGGGAGATCGTTGCGGAACCTCGATCCAGGAAATACAATCCCGAGTCGGTAGTGGACGCCCAGTTCTCGATGCCGTTCGGCGCGGCCGTCGCGGTGATCCACGGCGCTGCCGGACTCGACCAATTCACTCTGGAGAACGTACGCTCCAAGCGAGTCCACCAACTGATGGGCAAAGTCGTCATGATCAAAGACGCGCGAATCGAAGAGACGTATCCGAGGGAATGGCCGGCGCGTGTCACCATCCAGCTTAAAAACGGCCAGAGTCATGAAAAATTCGTGCGTCACCCGAAGGGCGATCCGCAAAACCCGCTCACGTGGGATGAAATGGCCGCTAAGTTTCGATCGCTGGCAGGCGTCGCGTTGCCGGCCGGCCGCTGCGGTGAGATCCTCGAGCAGGTTTGCACCGGCAAGCCCGCGGCCCTGCCCGCACTGTGCTCGGAAGACTCGCGTCACCAGAGAAGATAGGATACAAATGAGTGACTCGTTTTGGCGGATTCGACCTCGTCGTCAAGAAAGCCAGTTGAGAGGAGAGTGACTGTGATTCGATCAATGCGGTTGGTGACGGTGCTTGCGCTCGCGGCGGTGGTTGTTGCCGCGCAGCGGAACGGCGGCGAACACTGGGTTGGCACGTGGGCCACCGCCCCTCATACTGCGGGGTTCGTCCTTCCGGGCGTCCAGCCTCTTAAAGACGTCCATAATCAGACAATTCGCATGATTGTCCCGGCCAGCCTGGGGGGCCACCGCGCGCGTGTTCGCTTTTCCAACGCGTACGGCAAGAAGCCGCTCGCGATCGGCGCGGCGCACCTCGCCGTTCGGAAAGAGAAAGCGGCAATCGTGCCGGGTACCGATCGGCCCTTGATGTTTGGGGGCAAGCCGTCGTTCACGATCCCGCCGGGTGCGCTTGTATTGAGCGATGCCATCACCGTCGATTTGCCGGACCTTAGCGACGTGGCGGTAACTGTCTATATTCCCGGCGATGCGGAGCTGGCTACCGTGCACAGTACGGTGCCCTATGCGAGTTACGTTTCCGAACCCGGGGATTTCACGTCCGCGGCCGACCTCGCCAAGGCAGCCACACAGCTCTCCTGGTATTGGTTGGACGGCATCGATGTGACCGCGCCCGCGGCCGCCGGCGCCATCGTTGCGTTTGGCGATTCCATCACCGATGGCGCCGCAGCCAAGCCCGACACCAATGGAAGCTGGCCGAGCGCATTAGCCAAGCGTCTGCTCGCCCAGCCCGGCCCGAAGATGGGGGTGCTGAACCTGGGCATCAGCGGCAACCGGATTCTTCATGACGGTGCGGGCGTAAGCGCGCTCACGCGCTTCGACGCCGATGTCCTGGGCCAGCCGGGTGTGCGGACGTTGCTCGTGCTCGAGGGCATCAACGATATCGGGTTCCCCAGCATTCGCGGATTCCCCGGCGGCGGGAACGGGGAAAACCCGTTTGCCGCCTTTGCCGCCGAGGAGGTCAGCGCCGACGAGATTATCGGCGGACTCCGCCAGATCATCGAGCGCGCGCACGCCCACGGGATTAAAGTATTCGGTGGCACGCTGACCCCGTATGAGGGTGCGCTCTACTTTTCGCCCCAGGGAGAAACCAAGCGTCAGGCCGTGAACGAATGGATTCGATCGGGCAAAGCCTTCGACGGCGTGATCGACTTTGACGCTGCCGTCCGCGATCCCCAGCATCCGTCCAAATTCCTGCCCGCTTATCAAAGCGGCGACAACCTTCACCCCAGCAACGCAGGCTACAAACTGATGGCGGATACGGTTGATCTTTCGATGCTGCGGGGCAAGTCCAGAAAGAAACAATAGCCACGAATGAACACGGATGGATTTTTGGGAGTCGTCCTTGCCGCGATTCTACTAGCACCGTCCGCTGTAGCAAACGATTCTCACACGCTGAATTTTACGCAGCCCGCAGCCTCCGATCCCGCGGTCAAGCCGTTGCTGGGTGTCATTGCCGGACCCGACCCGGCTAGCGGGGCAATACAGCCTCCAGGGCTCGATCAAATTAACCTGCTGCTTCCCCGTTCGCTCGCGGGCGAGGTCGGTGGATGTCGTGATCAAGGCCGATGGTCAGGCGGCGCAAGTTCAATTTCGCTAACTAAATGCTGATGCAGGCCAGGACCTGCGTTACAACTCAGTAACGCAGGCCCTGGCCTGCATGTTTTACAAAGGAACTCGATCCCCGCGAACAAATTGGTGTACAAAGGATTGGGAGGAGGCAGCATGAAACGCAGCAGCGATCGCATTCTCACGACGCACGCCGGCAGACTGGATGGACCGCCCGACCTTCGGGAAATGACCATGGCCATCATGGCGGGCCGCTCCTCGGACCTGCCGGCTGTCATGACTCGCGTCCGGAGCGCGATGGTTGAGATCGTCCGCAAACAGGCTGCCGCAGGCATCGACATCATCAGCGACGGCGAGTTGGGAAAAATCGGCTTCGGGATCGCTTACTACGGCCGGCGCCTCTCCGGACTGGCGACCCGGAAAATCAAACCCGGCGAAGTAGGTTGGATGGGGCTGGGCGCCGGAGAGCGCGTCGAGTTCGCCGACTTCTACAAGGATCTCAACTTTGTGCCGACTCCCGAGGAGCGGGCGATTTGTACCGGCCCGATCGCCTACATCGGACAGCAAGAGGTCAGCAACGACATCGAGATCTCGAAGGCGGCGCTGGCGGAAGCGAAGGTCAAGGTGGAAGAGAGTTTTATGTGCGTCCTGGCGCCGGGCTGGCTGGAGCACTTCTTCCACAACGAGCATTACGCCACCGACGAGGAATACCTTTTCGCCTTGGCCGACGCGATGAAGTACGAGTACAAGGCGATTGTCGACGCCGGCTTCATCCTCCAGGTCGACGATCCGGCGCTTCCGGATACCTACGACATGATCGTGCCGACGCCGAGCATTGAGGAATACAGGAAGTTCGCCGAGGTGCGGGTCGATGCGATGAACCACGCGCTACAGGGCCTTCCTGAGGATCGCGTGCGCTATCACATCTGTTGGGGAAGCTGGCACGGTCCCCACACGCACGACCTGCCGCTCAAGCACCTGGTCGATTTGATGCTCAAGGTGAAGGCTGGGGCCTACTCGGTGGAGGCGGCGAATCCGCGCCACGAGCACGAGTGGAAACTATGGAAGGACGTGAAGCTGCCCGACGGCAAGATCCTGATCCCGGGAGTCGTCAGCCACGCCAGCAACGTAGTCGAGCACCCGGAGCTGGTCGCCGACCGAATTATCCAGTACGCGAAGCTCGTCGGCCGCGAGAACGTGATCGCCGGCACCGACTGCGGACTGGGCCTTCGTGTGCATCCGCAAATCGCCTGGGCGAAGCTGAAGGCGCTGTCCGAGGGCGCGGCACTGGCGACGAAGGAGCTTTGGGGCGCTCGTAAAACCGCTCCCTGACGGTCGCGGTTATCGGCACTCTGCGCAATCAGCCACTTACCGAACCGCGACCGTAAGGGAGCGGGTTGAGAAAACAATTACGTCAACGCACTAAGTCTATCGCGAACAGTTGCACTGCTAAATGCCAACTTTCTTGCCACCGCGACGCCTGCTTTTCGGTCCCGGTCCCACGGCGGTTGAACAGCGTGTGTACCAGGCCATGGCCCAAGCGGTGGTGGGCCACCTCGATCCGTACTTATTTGAAATCCACGACGAAATCCGAAAAGGCCTGCGGAGGGTCTTCGGCACCAGCAATCCGCTCACTTTCGCAATCCCAGGCACGGGAGGCGCCGGGATGGAGGCGGCGGTCTCAAATTTTGTGGATCCAGGCTCCAAGTTCTTGGTCTTCGTGAACGGGTTGTTTGGCGAGCGGATCGCGACCATGGGACGCCGCCACGGCGCCGAAGTGGTGCGCTGCGATAAGCCCTGGGGCGAGACCTTCAGTGAAACCGAGGTGCGCGCCGTACTCGAGCGGGAGCGTCCGCCGGTGGCCGCCTTCGTTCACGGCGAGACCTCGACGGGGGCGCTCCAGGCCCCGGAGGCCATCACGCGGCCGGCGCGCGAGTTCGGAACCCTGGTCATCGCTGATTGCGTCACCAGCCTGGGCGCGGTTCCGATCGCGGCCGACGCGGCCGGAATCGACGTGGCCTACAGTTGCAGCCAGAAGGGGATGAGCTGCCCTCCGGGCCTGGCTCCATTCACCGCGTCGCCGCGCGCCGTGGAGCGACTCGGGGCGAGGAAGATCGACAACCCGGTCTGGTATCTGGATCTCAAACTTCTCGCGGGCTACTATGACGATCGGCGCTACCACCACACGTCTCCGGTCTCGCTGCATTACGCCCTTTGCGAAGGGCTCGCGGCCATACTCGAGGAAGGCGTGGAGCAGCGCTTCGCGCGTCACGCGCGTTGCCACCAGTCGTTCGTCCGGCGCGTGGAGGCCATGGGCTTGCGGATGCACGTTGCCGAAGGACTCCGCTTGCCGAACCTGAATACAGTACGTGTGCCAGAAGGAGTCGACGCCGACAAAGTGCGCAGGGAGTTGCTCCACGAGCATGGCATCGAGATCGGCGGCGGCCTGGGTCAGTTGGCTGGAAAGGTCTTCCGCGTCGGCGTGATGGGACCGCTAGCCACTGAGGCACGTCTCGATCTGTTCTTCGACGCGTTCGCCCAGTGCCTGGCGTTGAACCCTGATGCCTCAACGCTGGCCACGACCACTCAGTAGATAGACGGCGAACGTGCCGAGCCAATGGCCGCCTTCGTAATGCTCGCTCTTGATGCTCTCGAGGCCCGCTTGCCCGAGCTTTCCTGCCAGCGCGGTAAGAGGCTTGCGGCGAGCATCCTCAGCCGGGAGTTTCGATACGATGCCTTCCAGCATCCACGCGCGGCTCAGGTTCAGTCCGGCAAGGTGGTAGAGCTTGCCGTCGGTAAAGTCACTGACGCGGGTGGGTTCCAGATCCACGCGTGGGAGAAACGTGGTGAACCAGTTGGCGAATTCGGCTGGCGGGAGGATGCGGCGCACCGCGTCGGCCTCAGCCAGGCACGGTGACAGGAAGTCTTCACCGGAAGGCTCGTACGCGAGTGGGCAGTTCGTGTCCTTCAAATAGAAATCCCGCACGCGCGATTCCAAGAGCTTGCCGAATTACGCGCTTCCGGCAATACGGGCGTAATAGAGCATCAAGGCGAAGGCGAAGGCGGTGTTGTCGTGCTCGCCCGTGCGGATCGGGTGGTCAAGCTTTGGCAGCCAAGAAGCGATGTGGGCCGTGGCGGCCCGTTCGAGCGGACGCAGCGCAGTGGACCAGCGGCGCGCGTCCGGGTCGTCCCATTCCCTCAACTCCGCGGCGAGTTGCAGCAACCACGCCAGGCCAT
>JBGPHB010000218.1:0-7029 GCA_041484155.1 Bryobacteraceae bacterium | reverse complement strand
TGCGCGCGATGATCAGCCGCTGCAGCTCATTCGTTCCGCCGCCGATCACGACCAACGGCGCGTCGCGATAGTAGCGTTCCACTGGAAAATCCGTCGAGTAACCGTTGGCGCCCAGAATCCGCATCGCCTCGAACGCTACCTCGGCGGCGGTTTCCGTGGCGAACAGCTTCGCCATGCCCGCCTCCAGGTCGCATCGCTCGCCGCGGTCCTTTTTCTCGCAGGCCGAATAAATCAAGAGCCGGGAAGCCTCGATGTGCGTGGCCATATCGGCGAGCTTGTTCTGGATGGTCTGGTATTCCGAGATGGGTTTGCCAAACGTGGTCCGGCGTTGCGCGTAGCGAATCGCTTCTTCGAATGCGGCGCGTGCAATGCCCAAGCCGCGCGCGGCGACATTGAGGCGCTCGGATTCAAGGCCGGTCATGACTTGCTTGAAGCCCTGACCCTCGACGCCTCCGATGAGATTCTCCACCGGGACGGGGAAGTCAGCAAAATGCAGCTCGCAGGTTTCGACGCCCTTGTACCCCAGTTTGTCGATGTCGCGGCCCACCGTCATACCTGGTGCGCCCTTTTCGATGATGAATGCGCTCATGCCGCGGTGCGCCGGTTGAGCGGCGGGATCGGTCTTGGCGAGAAGTAGGAACGTGCTGCCATGCCTCGCATTCGTGATCCACATCTTGGAGCCGTTGACCCGATAAACGCCGCCCTGCCGCGTGGCCGTGGTGCTGATGTTTTGCAAATCCGTGCCGGCGTTGGCTTCGGTAAGGCAAATGCCACCGCGCTTTTCACCCGACGCCATGGCGGGAAGATATCTGCGCTTCTGCTCCTCGGTTCCAAACCGGACCACCACGTCGCACATCACCGAATTACTCCCGATCACGCCGGCCAGGCCCAGCCAGCCTCTGGAGATTTCTTCGAAGATCATGGCGAAGGTGGTGTAATCGACGGCCGCGCCGCCGTATTCCTCCGGAATGTTCAAGCCGAACAATCCCATCTCTTGCATTTGGGCCACAAGCTGGTGCGGGTATTCGTTGCGATGTTCCATGGCCGAAGCCACCGGCATCACTTCCTTGTCGACAAACCGACGGACCGTGGCGACCATCAACTGCTGTTCGTCGGTCAGTCTTGGCACTAGGCTTCTCCCTTGGGCCGCATGGGCACCACGATCTTGCGTTGCAGGGTCAGGATGGTTTCCTTCCGATGGTTGACGGCCCGGGTTTGCACCACCACGACCCCGCGCCCGTCCGGCAGCTCGTACTTCTCGACGATACTCGACTCCGCATAAATCGTGTCATTGTGAAAAACTGGGGAAACGTGGCGGATGTCGGAGTATTCCAGCGTCTCCAGGGCCCGGCCGCCGACATCGGCCTGGGTCATCCCGATCACCAGGCTGATGACCGCGGGGCCCGCCACCAGCCGGCGGCCGTGCTGTGTTCCCTTGGCGTAATACTCGTCCAGGTGCACCGGGTGCTGGTTCATGCTCAGCAGGCTGAAGAGCGTATCGTCGAATTCGTTGATTGTGCGGCCCGGCCAGTGCCGGAACTGCTGGCCGGCTTCCAGTTCTTCGAAGTAGCGTCCGTAGCTCATGTCAGGCTTCGGCGGCGCAAGCGCCACAGCGAATCAATTCCTCGATTTCCGCATCGCTAAAGCCGGCCTCATGGAGGATGCCTCGGCTATGTTCACCGGGCGCAGGCGGCGGTCCCAGCGGCGTTGGTGGCGCAAGCGAAAATTCGATGGGCAGACGAGGGAGCTCGGCCGGCTCCGCGCCGGCAAGCGCCACCCGAGCAAGCTGGCCGAGCGCCGCCAACTGCGGGTCCTGCATCACCTGTTCCGGATTCTGCACCGGGTCGTTCGCAACGTCGTGTTCATCAAGGATCGCGGCCCAATGCGCGGCCGGCTTGGCACGCAACACCTCCGCCATCAGGCGATCCAACTCCGGCGTGTTGCGGACGCGATCCGGATTCGTATGAAAGCGAGAATCGCCGGCCCACTCGTCTTTGCCGAGCGCCGCGCACAAACGCACGAACGCGCGGTCGCTCGAAATTCCGATCATGATCGCACCGTCGGCTGTCGGAAACGCACCATACGGAGCAAATGCAGTGTGGCGCGAACCCTGTGGCCGCGGGTTGACGCCGGCGAACTGGCGGTACACCAGATGATAGGCCATGAGCATGATACCGGTTTGGAACAACGAGGCGTCCACGCGCTGGCCCTTCCCCGAGCGTTGCCGCTCCAGCAGGGCCGCCACAACGCCGAGCGCCATCCAGACACCCGTACCCACATCCAGGATGGAGACGCCCGCGCGAATCGGCATGTCCTCGCCCACCCCAGTGACGCTCATGATGCCGGTACGGGCTTGCAAAACAGCGTCGTAGCCGGGCTTGGTATAGTCGGGGCCGCGCGAGCCGTAGGCCGAGAGTGACGCGTATATGATGTCCGGTTTGCGTGCGCGAACCGCCGCCTCATCCAGCCCGAGCCCCGCTGCCTTGCCGCCGCGAAAATTCTCGAGGAAGACGTCGCAGCCCGAGGCGAGCCGCAGCACCGCTTCCCGCCCCTCCGGTTTCGTAATATCGATGGCCAGGGAACGCTTGCCGCGATTGAGCGCCACGAAGTAAGCGCCCCACGGCCCGCGATGAGGACCCATCTCGCGCCCGTCCTCGCCGCGTCCGATCCGCTCGACCTTGATGACGTCGGCGCCCAGATCGCCCAGAACCATGCTCGCGGCCGGACCGGCCACGATGGTGCTCAAGTCCAGCACGCGCACACCTGTAAGCACAGGAGCCACGAAACTACTATACTGTCAAACACCATTGGAGGCTGAAATGAATCTGGCGCTTTGGATCGCTCAAGTCCTGCTGGCGTTGCTGTTTTTCGCGGTTGGTTCTGCAAAGGCTCTCTCCGCCACGGATGCCATGGCACAGGCCATGGGCTTGTCGCCCGCTTTGGTCCGTTTCATTGGAGTCTCCGAACTGCTCGGCGCATTTGGTCTGATCCTGCCGGCGGCGACGCGTATTAAGCCTCGTCTGACCGCGCTGGCGGCGGTCGGCCTGGGCGTCATCATGATCTTGGCGACGTTGTTCCATCTGTCCCGCCGGGAATACCCCAATGCCGGCGAGACCATCGTGATTTTGGCGGTCACCGCGTTTGTCGCCTATGGCCGCGGAGTACGCCGCCCCATAGCGGCCAAGGCCTCACGCGCCGCCGCTTAGGACGTTAGTGGGGCAGCCAGTCATGGCGGCGAGCCGGCCTCCGGGCCGGCTTTCTGGTCGCGATGCAGCCGAAAAAAGCCGGCACGAAAGCCGGCTTGCCGGCAAGACTGCCCGCCCCACGTGCCTTGGATGTTTCTGTGTTGTTCAGGGCAAGTGAGGCTGGCCAAGTTCAACAGGCGAATGGGTGTCTGGAAAGCTTGCCGACGAGTTTCTTAGTTAGCCTGCCACGCGAACGAGCACTTTTCCCATGGGCCCTTGCGCCAGCCGATGGAACGCGGATTTCACATCGTCGAACGGAAATACGCCGTCGACAACGGGTTTTTGCCCGGTCGTTTGCAGCATTCCGATGATCCGCTCCCATGCGGTCTGAGCCTCCTCGGGCGAATAGTCCGACACCGAGACTCCGCCGATCCGATTCCTCCGGAAGAACAGGGACGCGGTATTGAACTCCGGCACCGCGCCGCCGCTCCTGCCGACCACGCTGATCCGGCCGCCCTGGCCGAGCATCGCGATCACTTGATTGAACAGCGCGCCACCCACGCTGTCCACGGCGAGGTCTACTTTCCTGGGCGCGATCGCCTCCATGACGGACTTACGCAAGTTCGCGTCAGCGGGATCGAACACGAAGTCGGCTCCCAGTTCGCGAAGCTTGGCGCCCTTTTCGGCGCTGCGCGATAAGGCCACCACAGTGAGACCCATGGCTTTGCCGAGTTGGACCGACGCGGTACCCACGCCGCCGGATGCGCCGGTCACCAGGATCACCGAGCCCGAAGCAGGATGGTTCCACTGCGTCAACGCCTGCCACGCCGTCAGAAAGACCAGCGGAGCGCCAGCCGTCTGCTCCAAAGACCAGCCCCGCGGCACGGGGACGAGACTCGTCGCCGGGACCACGACCTTTTCGGCAAGAGTTCCCCAGGTGCTCACACCGACGTCGCAACGGAGAATGCCCATGGTTTCGCCGGCGCGCACATTCGTCACGCCCGGTCCGACCGCCGCCAAGTCGCCCACGCCGTCTCGCCCCAGAATATGAGGAAGCGTGGGCTTGGCCGGATACATCGCCTGGGCAAGGAAAGCGTCCGCCGGGTTCAGCGCGGCAAATCTCAAATTCAGCAGCACTTGTTGCGGACCGGGTTGAGGATCTGGCGCCTCGCCCAGACGCAGTTGTTCTGTGCCCTCGTATGAATCCATGAACCATGCGCGCATCATCGAGATATAGCATGATCGGCGCGAACCCCGCCCGTCAGGGCGGGGTTGTGGAGTTTCTACATTTCCGAACTGAACCCCGCCCTGACGGGCAGGGCTTGCCAGGGTGTGCGAACGCGCGACAAGCCCCGCCCGTAAGGGCGGGGTTTGCCTAAGCCGTCATGAGAGCCATTCAATACGCCTCGCCGGGAGGGCTCGGTGTCTGTCGTTTTCACCTAACCTCGCTTTCCTGCGATTATCATGGTAAACGTGGCGAAGGCGACTTGGAATGGCGCGGTTCTAGCCGAGGGAGACGACGTCATCCTGGTGGAGGGCAACTGCTACTTCTCGCATGATCAAATTCACTGGGATCATTTGAAGCCCGTGTCGCACACCACGTATTGCGGTTGGAAGGGAACTGCGAACTACTATGACGTCGAGGTCGACGGCAACGTGAATCCCAGTGCGGCCTGGTATTACGCGGACCCCATGCCCGCGGCTGAAGAGGTTCGCGATCGCATCGCGTTCTGGAAGGGCGTGAAGGTCGAGGGCGGATCCAGCGCCCGTCAAGGACCGGCGCCCCCAGCGTCACCCGCTTGCGCCAGTTAGCCCGCTGCATTACCGTCGCAGTGCAGAAGCGGTTGCCGGCACCGAACCGCGACCGTCAGGGAGCGGGCCTGAACTTGCCGCAGGATGACAGGTTCTTCGATAATGCAACTATTGCATTTGCGAACTACCTCGGCTCTGGATCGGCAGTCGGGCAGCTGGAGGGCTATCTGAATGAGCTCTTTCAGCGCCTGGTCCTGACGCGCCAGCCGATGGCCGAGTCGAAGCTGTCCGGAGCCGGTCTGAACAAGACCGGCGGGTGGTGCGCGTGGAAATGAGTCCAGGCGGCAAGAAGTTGCAGGCGGTGTTTAGAGCCAAACACCAGGCGATGGTGCGCGGTTGGCTGGCGCCGCTCGGCCCGGCGGAGCGCCGGACCTTTCTGAATTTGATGGCTAAAATCGCTCTCCGGGCAAAGCCCGAGGTAGAGGCCGAGGAACAAATGATTCGATGATCAGCGTGCGCAACCTAGTCAAGACTTACGGAGACATCCGGCCGTGCAGCACAACGACGCGCTGACCGCCTACGAACATGAATAAAGTGGTGGCAAGCGCCGACGAAGCGGTGGCGGACATTTTCGCGGGGTCCAAGATCATGATTGGGGGCTTCGGGGTTTGCGGAGTCCCTGAGAACCTGATCGCAGCCCTGGTTCGGAAAGGCGTCAAGGGCTTGCACACCATCAGCAACAACGTGAGCATCGACGGCTACGGCTTGGGTTTGATGCTGGAGGCGGGCATGCTCGCCACGCACCTCGGAAGTTACGCGGGCGAGAATAAGCTTTTGGAAAAGATGGTCCTGGCCGGCGCGCTCAACCAGACGCTGATTCCTCAGGGAACGCTGGCGGAGCGCATTCGCGCCGGCGGCGCGGGAATTCCGGCATTCTACACTCCCGCGGGCGTGGGCACAGTCATCGCCGATGGCAAGGAAATTCGCGTGTTCGACGGCCGCAGCTATCTTCTCGAGCGGGCGCTGACCGCAGACTTCGCCCTGATCAAAGCGTGGCGAGGAGACCGGATGGGTAATCTGGTCTATCGAAAAACCGCGCGGAACTTCAATCCGATGATGGCGGCGGCCGCGAAGATCACTATCGCGGAGGTGGAGGAACTGGTGGAGGCGGGCAGCATCGATCCCGATCACGTTGTGACGCCCGGAGTGTATGTGCAGCGCATCGTCAAAAGCGCCAACCTCGAAAAGAAAATTGAGCGCCGCACGGTGCGCCCGTGACCGACCCGCGCGAGCGCATCGCCAGGCGCGTGGCTCGGGAACTGCAAGACGGCTTCTACGTGAATCTGGGGATCGGGATTCCCACGATGGTCGCAAACTACGTGCCGCCGGGAATCGAAGTCGTTCTGCAATCGGAAAATGGCATGCTCGGTGTCGGGCCGTATCCTTTGCCGGGGGAGGAGGACGCGGATTTAATCAACGCGGGCAAGGAAACCGTGACGGAATTGCCAGGCACCGCCTATTTTTCGAGCGCCGAGTCCTTCGCAATGATCCGCGGCGGCCATATCGATCTGAGCATCCTGGGCGCCATGGAAGTGGATCGGGAAGGGAATCTCGCCAATTGGACGGTGCCCGGGAAAATGGTGAAAGGCATGGGAGGCGCCATGGACCTGGTCGCGAGCGCGCGCCGCGTCGTGATCGCGATGGAGCACACGACCAGAGGCGGCGGCCCCAAGATTCTTGAGAAGTGTACGCTCCCGCTCACCGGTCTTCGAGTGGTGGACACGATCGTTACGGAGCTTGCCGTGATCCGCGTCACCCCGGAGGGACTCGTGCTGGAAGAGATCGCACCGGAGGTGACCGTGGAAGATGTGCAAAGGGTTACCGTGCCGAAGCTGATCGTGCGCGAGCCGGTGCGACGGATTTTCTAACTAACGTAACCCCGCCCTGACGGGCGGGGCTTGCCGGGCGCAGTCGACAGGCGCGGGCCGACGGGTAGGTTACAAATGCACGACCAGCCCCGCCCAGGGCGGGGTTACTTCGAACCCGCGATCGACGTCACCGCGTCCCAGAAGAACTGCGTGTGCTTGTACAC
>JBGPHB010000217.1:0-7061 GCA_041484155.1 Bryobacteraceae bacterium | reverse complement strand
CGGCGTCCCTTCAGCGTCGCCAGAGCAGCCGATACCGTGTCATAGGGCGAAGCGCCTGCCGAAGCCGCGCACCTGGCGGTGAAAGCCGAGACATTCAGCTCATGGTCCGCGCAGACCACCAACGCCGTCCGAATCGCCTCGCCAGCTACCACCCTCCCCGGCGCCCAAGCTGCCTGCAGTGCCAGATGAACAGGAGCCAGCGAGTGACGCCCTGCGACGATCGTGGTCAGCAACCGAAGGATGCGCGCTCCTGTCTGCCGAACCGCCGGCGGTCGCAGATCGTAGGACGCCAGATCCATTGCCCCGGCCAGCGGCAACGCCATTTGCAGCAAAGTCAATGGATGTCTGGCACAGCTCCGAAGACGCGCTAATTGACGCGGCGATAGCGTGCCGGGTTGCTCAAAAGGCCGCTCGAATAACCGCTCCCGTTCCGCGGGCTCCGCTACCCACAACAGCTCCGCCACTTCTTCCAAGCTCGCCTTCTCTGCGAGCTTCACAACATCCCGGCCGCGATAGTAAAGCTTGCCGTTATGGATGAGTGTGATGCCCGACGCGAGCACGGGGCTGCCCCAATGCAGTCCACGCGCGGCCGCCTTGGCTGGATCCCGCCGCGCCTCCTTCCGTTCTCGTAACCGCTCGATATCTTCCCGGTAGTAGCGGTGCTCTCTCGGCCGGCCAGGAACCGGCTCCGACTGCACTTGGTTGCGGCTTGTGTATGCGTAGAGCGTCGCGCGCGTGACGCCCAGGGCTTCCGCGGCCTGTTTTGCCGTTAGGTATCGCATATTATCTTGATTCTATAATCAATATTGACAATATGAGAACATGAAGGCGTGACGGACGGTTTGGAAGGCGTCGTGGCCGCCTCTACTCGACTCAGCCACGTGGATGGGGCGGCCGGGCGGCTGACCCTAGCCGGCTATGCCGTGGAGGATCTGGCGCCGCACGCCAGTTTCGAGGAAGTCGCTTACCTGTTCTTGCATGGCCGCCTGCCGGAACCATCGGAGCGCGATGTATTCGCGCGGGACCTGGCCGGACGGCGCGCGCTGCCCCGCGCGGCTATCGAAGTTCTTCGCGAAGCCGCGGCTATGAATGCGCCGTCCATGGACGCTCTGCGCATGGCTGCGCCGGTTCTCAGCCTCGGCCGCGAGGAAGACCCGTTGGACGATGCAATCACCGCGATCGCGGCCTTCCCGACAGTGGTAGGCGTCTATTGGCGCCTTCGTAATGGTGAAGCGCCTGTTCCGGTCCGCTCCGATCTTTCGCACGCGGCGCACTACCTCCATCAATTGTCGGGCGAGGAACCAGCGTCTGAGCGCTCCCGTGCGTTAGAAACGTACCTGAACACGGTCTGCGATCACGGCCTCAACGCTTCCACCTTTGCGGCAAGAGTGATCGTCTCCACTCGATCCGATGTCATCTCCGCGATCACCGGTGCGGTGGGCGCGCTCAAGGGCCCGTTACATGGCGGGGCGCCCGGCCCCGCGCTCGATATGGTTTTCGAAATCGGCGCCCCGGAGCGCGCTGAAACCGTCATACGCGCCAAACTCGATCGCGGCGAGCGCCTCATGGGCTTCGGACATCGGATCTACAGAGTGCGCGATCCGCGCGCGGATGTCCTGGCCCAAGCCGCCGAGCGCTTCTATTCGAACGGTGGAGACCGGCGCCTGTATGACCTTGCCCGGAGCGTCGAAGCCACCGCGCTTCGCCTGCTCCGTGAACGCAAACCGGATCGCCGGCTTGACACCAACGTCGAATTCTACACGGCGCTGCTGCTGCATGGTCTGGGGTTGCCGGCCGAATTGTTCACGCCGACCTTCGCGGTCGGACGCGTCCTCGGCTGGTCCGCACATTGTTTGGAGCAACTTCGTGAAGGCAGGCTGATCCGGCCGCAATCCACCTACGTTGGATCGAGCGACCTTCGCTACAACCGCGCTGGCTAGCAGAGTAGAATGTAAGCCAAGAGGTTGTAAACGATGTCCCGCCTCCTGAGCGACCGAGCCGACAAAACGGATCAGGTCGTGGTGTTGCCCTCTTCCCTGGAAGACCCGTCGAAGGCGCCGCCCGGGCTGTATCGTGTCGGGCTTTTGGCCACGTGCCTGTCCATCTTCGCTTTCTTTGCGGCGCTGGTGCTGGCATACTTCTGGCGATCGCGGACAGCGCCCTACTGGGACCCGATCCAGCTTCCCAAAACGCTGGGGCTGAGCACGGCGCTGATTCTGGCGAGCAGCGTGACGTTCGAGGCCGCGCGGCGCGTGTTCCGGCGCGGATTGTGGCGTCTGGCGTCGCACCTGTTGCTGGCGACCGCGTCGCTCGGCGCGGGTTTTCTCGCGTCGCAGATCACGGCCTGGAGGCAACTGGTTCTGCAAGGCGCCTACCTGATGCAGAATCCGCACAGCTCGTTCTTTTACCTGTTCACCGGCCTTCACGCCGCTCACCTCCTCGGTGGGCTGGTCGCTCTCGCCGTGGTGGTCCTGGGCCGCTCGAAACGCCGGGAACTGGTGGACGTGGTGGCGTACTATTGGCACTTTCTCGGTGTGCTTTGGATCGCGTTGTACGCGGTGCTTCTGAATGGTTAGCAGATGCAGGCCAGGGCCTGCGTTACGGTAGCGCAGGCCCCGGCCTGCCTGCTGCTATTCTGGAAAATATGAGAGAAGTTGTGGTGGTGGCCAGTTCGCGCACTGGCTTGGCGAAGTCCTACCGCGGTTCCTTTAACATGACGCGGCCGGACGACCTAGCGGCGCACTGCATCCAGGACGTGCTGCGGAAGACTCCGCAACTCGATCCAGCCGAGATCGAAGACGTGATTTTCGGCTGCGGGCAGCCGCATGGAGCACAAGGAACCAACGTCGCCCGCGTGGCGGCGATTCGCGCCGGTCTGCCGGTAACCGTGGCGGCGACCACCGTGAATCGGTTCTGCGCCGGAGGTTTGCAGGCGATCGCCATGGGCGCGCACCAGATCCTTCAGGAGGGCGCCGAGGTCGCGATCGGCGGCGGCACGGAGAGCATCTCGCTGACGCAGCGCAGCACCGAACCGAATCCGTGGGTGAAGGAGCACTACCCCGGGATCTACATGGTGATGGGCGAGACCGCTGAAGTCGTGGCGAAACGCTACAAGATCGGCCGCGAGGCTCAGGATGAGTACGCGCTCGAAAGCCAAAAGCGCACCGCGCGCGCGCAACAGGAAGGATTTTTCAGCGGTGAGATCGCGCCGATGCGCGTGAGCAAAGCCGTACTCGACAAGAAGACCGGCGAGAAAATTGGCACCGAAGACGTGTGCTGCGATCGTGACGAGTGTAACCGTCCGGATACCACGCTCGAGGGTTTGGCCTCGCTCAAGCCGCACTTCGATCCCGCGAGCGGCCAGGGCACGGTTACCGCGGGCAATTCGTCACAGCTCTCCGATGGCGCGTCAGCGACGCTGATCATGTCGCGCCAGCGCGCGGATCAACTGCGGATTCCCTATAAGTTGATTTACCGGGGCTTCGCGGTGGCGGGCTGCGAACCGGATGAAATGGGCATTGGGCCGGCCTACGCGGTGCCCAAACTTTTGAAGCGCCACGGGATGACGGTGGACGACATCAACCTGTGGGAGCTGAATGAAGCATTCGCGGTTCAGGTGATCTACTGTCGCGACAAGCTTGGCATTCCTCAGGAACTTCTGAATGTCAACGGCGGCTCCGTCTCCATCGGGCACCCGTTCGGCATGACGGGCTCACGGATGGTAGGCACGATTGCCAACGAGATGGTTCGCCGCAAGGCCCGTTATGGAGTGGTGACGATGTGCACCAGCGGAGGGCAGGGTGCGGCAGGCCTGTTCGAGCTGGCGGCCTAGCGGGACCCGGAGCGATGCCCGTCCATCCTTCGGCTGAGGTCGCTCCCACGGCGCGGGTCCATCCTGAAGCGGTGATCGGACCGCGGGTGGTGATTGGCGACTTCGCCATTGTCGAGCAGGACGTGGCGATCGGCGCCGGGACGCGCCTGGAACCTTACGTCTATGTCAAACGCTGGACCACTCTGGGCGAGCGCAACCAGATTTCAGCCGGCACCGTGCTCGGGACCGATCCCCTGGACAAAGGCTTCACGCGGGAGCGGAGTTATCTCAGGATCGGCAACGGCAACCAGATTCGCGAGCATTACACGATTTCGCGTGGCACAGCTCCGGAATCGGAGACCGTGATCGGCGACGAGAATTACATCATGACCTCCGGGCACATCGCGCACAATTGCAGGATCGGCAACCGGACGGTGATCGCCAGTTGCTCGCTGGTGGCCGGTTACGTCGAGGTGGAGGACGAGGCGTTCATTTCGGGCGGCGTCGGCATCCATCAATATTCAAAAATCGGGCGGCTGGCGATGGTCGCCGGCGGTACACGCGTGAACACAGATCTGCCGCCGTACTTCCTGTACGCCGGTCTCTACGCCGAGGCGAAGGGCCTGAATGTGGTGGGACTGCGCCGCGCCGGATTCGAAGAAGCCCAAATCACCGCGCTGAAGAGGGCGTATCGGATTCTGTACAAGTCCGGTCTAAAGTTAAAGGACGCCCTAGCCCGGATTGAAGCCGAAGTTCCCACCGAACAAACTCTGCATCTGGTGGCTTTCATTCGTTCCAGCAAGCGCGGTATCTGCCGCGAGTAGTCCTTGAAATAAGTCTGGTAACGGACGCTACCCGCCCTAACGGACGGGGCCTGGAGTTTCTACATTTCCGAACAGAACCCCGCCCTGACGGGCAGGGCTTGCCGGGGTGTTGGGGATGCACGACAAGCCCCGCCCGTTAGGGCGGGGTTCTGTTTTAGAAGCGTAGAAATTCCCGCGATCAAGCTGTCGAATTTCTTATTGGAACCTCTGGGACGCGAGACTAGTATGAAAAGCCTAGTTACGTCTAAGTATGGCTACGACAACGGTAGCCTTTATGCCCTAGTGTGTTTCACGGAGCTGATAATAAGTGCGGAATCTGCCGTATTAAGTAGGTCGTTGTACTTGGAGTCATTTAGAGGAGGCGTTATTGTGAACCCGACTCACTTCGTGTTGGACCCGCGCGACGAGGCTGCACTGTTTTTCGATCTCTCGACGGACCTGCTGGCAGTCCTTACTCTGGATGGGCGCTTTCGCCGGCTGAACTCGGCTTGGGAACGCACTTTGGGCAGTGGCGGGGATTGCCACCGGTGGTCGGTCTCGGATTTTGTGCACCCGGACGATCAGCAGACGACGATCTCAAAACTCGCCGACGCGGCCCAGGGCGCGGCGGCAGTCACCTTCCGAAACCGGTGTTGTTGGAAGGAGGGAAATTATCGTTGGATGCAATGGACCCTGACGCCATTTCCGATGGCGCAATTGATTTACGCGAGCACCCGCGACATCACGGAGCAAGTCATCACTGACGAAGAGCTGCATCGAAGCAATGAAGTCCTGAACGCGGTGCTGGATGCGGCGCCGCTGGCCATTTGGGCGAGTGACCTGCAAGGCGGTGGGCAGTTCTGGAACCCAGCCGCCGAGGAAATGCTGGGCTGGAGCGAAGACGACATACGCAACGGGGCAGCCCCCGCGTACTTCTTGCCGGGAGGCGCGGTGTCCGACTCCGAGCAGGATGGGAGCCTGTCAGGCGTGGAGATTCGGGCGTCTCGAAAGGATGGCTCGGCGATCGATGTTCGGCTGTGGGCGGTACCGTTGCGCGATTTGAATGGCGTGCGGTGTGGCACGCTGGGCATGATTGAGGACTTGACGGAGGAAAAGCGCAGGGACAAGCAAGTCCGGCATGCGCAGCGGGCGGAAGCATTGTCCCAACTGGCGGGCGGGATTGCACGCGACTACAGCAACCTGCTGACGGTGATCGGAGGTCATACCGATCTGCTGATCGAGAGGTGCGATGCCAATCATCCGCACCTGCCCTCGCTCATGGGAATCGAAAAGGCGGTGCAGCAGGCATCGCTGGTGACCACGCAGCTCACCGCCTTCAGCCGCAGGCACTTGGTACAGCCGCAGCGAATGAATCTAAACGCGGTCGTGAACGAAATGGCCGCCGGACTGCAGCGAATCCTGGGAGAAGGCAATGTCCTGCGGACCGCTCTGGACTCTGAACTTAAGTTCGTCAACGCGGATCCCGCGCAACTCCGGCAGTTGGTACTGAACCTCTTGATCGGTGTGCGCGAGGCGGCGTCCGGACAGAGCCGGATTACGATCGTAACCGCCAACGAAGATCGCCCCGAGAGCTCCCAGCCGGCGCGGGTGCTGCTTACGGTGTCCTGTACCAATCCGGCGCCGGACCCGCTTCCCGAACAATCTCTTTTCGAACCCTTCGCATCTTCCGGTCGCGGCACGGCCGCTGGGCTGGCCCTGTTCACGGCGCACGAAATTGTGCAACTCTCCGCGGGCGAAATCTCGGTAACGCGTGAAGCCTGTGAAACCAGTTTCCAGGTGAGCCTGCCGGCGGCCAGCCTCTCATCGGAACCGTCGAGCCCGCCACGTACGACGCAACCCAAGGGTCAAACCAGCACGATCCTGTTGGCTGAGGACGACCGAATGGTTCGGAGACTTGTGCGCGAGGTTCTGGAGCGCGCGGGGTACTCCGTCCTCGAAGCCGCGGACGGAGCTGAAGCCCTGGCGAAGGCAGCCCACCATCCGGATCCGATCGACCTGTTGATCACCGACCTGGTCATGCCTGGAATGAGCGGGCCAGAGCTGGTCCGAGGCCTGCGGCACAGACCGGAAATGTGCGTTCTGTATGTCTCCGGATACACTGACGATGTGATCGCGTCGGAGGGTTTGCTGGAGCCGGGCGCGGCATTTCTGCCCAAACCATTCACGCCGGAAGCGCTTCTCGATAAGGTGGAACAGGCGCTCGAAGGTAACCGCGGTCTTCGGCTCTTGCTAAGCTCTGGTAGCCTGAACGCCAAGCTCGCACAATCACCTGCATGAACTACGGGGCTACCCCGCCCTTACGGGCGGGGCCTGGAGTTTCTACATTTCTCAACTGACCCCCGCCCTGACGGGCGGGGCTTTAGCGGGTTTGCGCCCGTCCACTGCATTCATCAACCACGCCGGAAAGCCCCGCCCGTTAGGGCGGG